>CALLME010000261.1 GCA_938007945.1 uncultured Caulobacterales bacterium | reverse complement strand
ATTTACATGCACGCCCATAATGGTTTGCTTCGCGCGGTTGCGACCGACGGTCACCGCCTCGCGCTTTGCGAAATGGATATTCCACAAGGCGCAGACGGCCTGCCAGGTGTGATTATTCCGCGCAAAACCGTCGCTGAAATTCGCCGCTTGATTGACGGGGGTGACGGTGAGGTCAGCCTCTCTGTCTCGGACGCGAAAATCCGCTTCACTTACGGTTCTGCTGTGCTGACATCTAAACTCATTGACGGCACTTTCCCAGATTATGAACGCGTGATCCCCAAAGGAAATACGAAAGAACTGACGATTGATAATAAAATTTTTGCAGCTGCCGTGGACCGCGTCTCGACAATTTCAGCTGAAAAATCGCGCAGCGTGAAACTTAGCCTGACAGAGGATAGCCTCTCTCTTGCGGTAAATAATCCAGAACATGGTCAAGCCAATGAAGACCTCATGGTAGACTATAGTGCCGAGCCACTCGAAATTGGATTTAATGCGAAATATCTTCTTGATGTGACAAACCAAATTGAAGGGCGCGACGCGACGATGTTTCTCGATAGTCCAGCCTCTCCCGCGCTTGTTAAAGATATCGAAGATACGGCCTGTCTTTTTGTGCTAATGCCGCTACGCGTCTAACGGAATACCTCTACTAAACACGGAGGGCGCATGCCCGTTATTAACGCGCTGCGCCTCACTGATTTTCGCTCATACGGTGCGCTTGACCTCGCGCTTGATGGTCGGCCTGTTGTTTTGTTTGGGCAAAATGGGGCGGGAAAGACAAATCTTATGGAGGCGGTGTCTCTGCTTACACCTGGGCGAGGCTTACGTGGGGCTAAGCCTGATGAAATCGCGCGTCTGAGTGACGGAAGGCTCGCGTCCAGTTGGGGTGTGGTGGCTGATGTCTTGCCGCCTGATAAGTTAGATGGGCCGTTCAAACTCGCCGTCGGCCAAGTGCCCGAAAATCCGCGGCGGCGCGTCATGCGGCTGAATTCAAAATCGGTCACAGGCCCGCAAGTCGCCGCGCTCATGCCGATGATGTGGCTCACACCTGCGCAAGACCGTCTTTTCACGGGACCCGCAGCAGATAGGCGAAAATTCCTCGACCGCTTTTGCCTGTCATATGCTCCCGCTCACGGCAGTGCTTATCTCAGATATGAAAAAGCGCGCGCGGAACGTAACCGTCTTTTGTCTGACGGTGTGAATGATGATGTATGGTATGACGCGCTCGAGCGGGATATGGCGAGCTACGGCGCGCAGGTCGCGATCACTCGCGCTCAGACAGTAAAAACGTTGAGCGACGAGATTGAGAGCCGTACGGAAGGGGCGTTTCCCAAAGCGATTATCGCGCTTGAAGGTGAAGCCGAAATGGCGGCCCAGGCAGGTAAGGACTTACCTCAAATCGAAGCGGAGATCGCCGACCGTCTTCGAGGCGATAGGGCTGTCGACCTTCGCGCAGGGCGGACGCAGCGCGGTATCCATAAGTCAGATTTTATTGTGACCCATGCCTCCAAGAATATGCCGGCAAAAGCTTGCTCAACAGGCGAGCAAAAAGCGCTTTTGATTGGATTAGTGCTCGCCCAAGCACGCGCGCAGCGAGAGAAAAGCCCTATACTCTTGCTCGATGAAGTCGCGGCACATCTTGACGCGCTACGTCGTGCAGCGATGGCAGAAGAACTGCTTGATTTAGGCACGCAGGCGTTTCTGACAGGAACAGATCAAGCTTTATTTGAGGCATTCGGCCCGCGCGCGCAAATTTTTCATGTCGCAGACAGTGCGCTAGATCCTCAAAGTTAACCGCAAACAAAACGGCCCTGTAACTCAAGAGCTACAGGGCCTAAGCCGTCAAACGGGGCGCATGTTCGACGGAATTTCGTTTTCCACGAACCCCCCAGTTCGCAGAATAATTGTGTATAGATTTTCCAATATGAACGTAGCCTAAACGTTCATTATTGTGATGAAACTGGGCCTTACGCGCGCAGCAGGGGCGGCAAATCACCTAACTCTCCTGCGGCCTCTGACATGAAAAATTTCTGGGCAAATGACGTTTTATCGACAGCCGCTAGACCGAGACGACGCAAATGACGCAGCGGAGTCACCTGATTTGAAAAAAGGTGGTTGAGTTGATCTGTCGCGATGCCCAGCAGCCGGTTATCGCCCGCGCGCCATTGCTCATATGTCGCGAGTTCTGCCCCACCAATATCAAGCCCTGTAGCGCGCGCTGAGGACAGCACATCGGTCAGCGCGGCGACATCGCGCAGCCCCATGTTTAAGCCTTGCCCTGCAATGGGGTGCACAACATGAGCGGCGTCCCCAATGAGGGCGAGACGCTCGCTTGTATAACTTTCCGCCATTTGCAGGGACAGCGGGTAAGATAGGCGCGGGCCGTCGAGTGTGAGTGCGCCGAGGTGATCTCCAAAGCGGCGCTCTAATTCTGAGAGGAATGCGGTGTCATCTAAAGCCATGGCCGCCTTGACCGCTGCCTTGCGATCAGACCACACTAGGCTCGTGCGATTTCCTATGAGCGGAAGAAGCGCAAAGGGCCCACCTGAGAAAAAGAGTTGTTGCGCGACGCCGCCATGTGGGCGCGTGTGCGAGACCGTCGTGACAACCGCAGCTTGGTCATAGTCGCGCGCTGCTACGGCTATGCCCGCCGCTTTCCGCAGAAATGAGTTTCGCCCATCCGCAGCAATGATGAGAGGAGCCGTTAATTCTGTCCCTGTCTCAAGAATGACTTTAGCAAAAGCGGACGTGGTCGAAAAATCGCTCAAAGGTCTGCCGAGATAAAGAGAGAGATTGTCAGCTTGCTCTACCGCGTCGCGCAGCACCTCTAATAGGCGACTATTCTCGATAATTGCGCCCATAGGCACATCGCGCTCACTCGTATCAAAATGTAAGGTCAGCGGGGAGATCTGACCAGGTCGACCCTCGCCAATCATCATGTCTTTGATGACTTGCAAATGTGGGGCGAGCGCGTTGTTAAGCCCCAAGCGCCGCATCATATTAAGGCTCGTCGCGGCGAGTGTAGAGGCTCTGGGGTCTGAAGTGCTTTGACCCTCATGCTTGAAATCTATGGCGTCTATCAGCGCGGTCTTAAACCCTGCTTGAGAGAGAGCGAGCGCGGCACTGAGGCCCGTCGCACCTGCGCCGTTAATAATGATATCGTAATCGCATTTCATATGCGCTCCTAGCATGGGTGCGCCTCGCTCGAAAGACTTGGCTTTGATACTAATGCCGCAGGACACGTCGTATTAAATAATACTGATATTCTTGTAAAAAGGGCCGCTATTTCTGCACCGCCTTAACCCCGTGTTTACACCGCGCTTTCATATTCTCTTAAGAAAATTTGAAAGGGTGAGTGAGAACGAATGTCAGCGGCCACACAAAATTATGATGCAAATTACGCGCAAAACCTGATGAATGATTTGGATGTCCCGGCGGCGTCCACCTTCAAGCGGGCGGTCACGGCGCTGCTCATTTGCGGCATAGGGGCCTTTATTTTAATTTCTGTGCTCAGTTTTAACCCCTTTGACAATACCGCTGACACAGCGGGTTCAGGCTATGTTTCTAACAAGCTTGGAGGGCCTGGCGCAGCTTTTTCAAATATTGCCATGCAACTCCTCGGCAGCGGAGCTTATATTTTAGGCGGGCTGATTCTTTTCTCTGGCGTCAGACGTCTTTTAAAGCCGCGTGCCAAGCGCCGTTTGTCTGAACGTCTACGTCGCCTCAGTATTTTTATCACCTGCGTTATTTTTGGCGCGGCCACATTATCGGCTTTTCCTATTCCGCAAAACTGGCCCATGGGCAGCGGCCTTGGCGGACTCATAGGCGATGGCTTGTTTTTAGGTCTTCGCGGTGGATTAGAGCATTTCAACATTCCTGTGGCGGGGTGGATATCGGCCTTTGTCCTCGCGCTCATCAGCACTTTTACACTCGCGCGCTTCTTTGGCATTGTCTCTCAAGACGTGCTGGATTTATGGGATGCAGCGGGTCTGGTGTGGGCGACATTCCGCGTGTGGTTTGATAAACTGGTGTCCGCTATTCGCGCGAAATTCGATAAGACTTACGGCGCTGATATCAGCAGCACTGACACACTCGCGCGCACTGACATTCCAGATGAGGTGAAGCCGAAAAAAGTGCGCATCAAACGCCGTGTTGCGCCTGCTGCAGCTGCAACAGTTGCGGCCGCAGCTGTCGCGACAACGGCCGCTGCCGCGCCAAAACCTAAGAAAAAAGCCAAGCCGAAAAAGCCGCAATTCAAATTTGACGAGGGCGCAGACTTTGTCTTGCCCACGCTTGACCTTCTGAAAACGCCGCCGCCGCGCCGCGCCGTCACAGATGAGGCAAGCCTTGTGCGCGCCTCAGAAACGCTACACCGCGTCATGGGCGAATACGGCATAAAAGGCGATATGGGCGAAGTGCGTCCTGGCCC
>CALLME010000260.1 GCA_938007945.1 uncultured Caulobacterales bacterium | reverse complement strand
CGGAGCCTAACTGAGATATCTAACAAAGAGGTGTCCCATGACCGAAGTCGCAGAGCGCATTAAATCACTGGTTGATCAAAAAGACGTCGTGCTGTTTATGAAGGGCACACCCACATTTCCGCAATGTGGTTTCTCTAGCACCGTTGTGCAAATCCTCGATTACATCGGCGCGGATTACGGCGCGGTTAACGTGCTAGACGACCCAGACATTCGCCAAGGCATTAAGGACTATAATAACTGGCCCACAATCCCACAGATTTTCGTCAAAGGGGAATTTATCGGCGGTTGTGACATCGTCAAAGAGATGTTTGAGACCGGTGAACTTCGCGATTTGATGACCGAAAAAGGTGTTGAACTCACAGCGTCTTAAGCGCGCATTAACCCCAATCAGACTTTTTGGTTTGATTTAACGTCTTTCACAGACCTCTATGATATTTTCGAACCTCGGATATTACTCCGTGGGGTGAAATTATGTCGTTACTGCATAGACAGTTAAAATACGGAAAAACGAGCGCTAGTCAGCGCAAATTCCGTGAAATTTCTACAGGGCGCAAAGAGGCTATGGGCCTGCCGCGTACGGTCATGACGGCCGTCGCCTTCATTCTCGCGCTTTTTTCTGGCTATATAGCTATTCTTTACATGCTACCAATTGCGAACCCGAAGCAAATTCTTGGCATCTCGGAACAAAATTATGCTGCCGCCGCGCTTGAGAAAAATCGTGAAGGCTGGCTCCGTAATCATCTGCTCAAACCGTTTGAGCTACGCCGCACCTATCTTGGCAATTCGCAAGCTATTCGTGCGCATTACGTGATACCAGAGGGCCTTGTCGTTGATTTAAAGATAGAATATTGCGCGCGCGCTTTTATCGTTGAAGCCTTTAATTGCAAGATTGTGGGCTCATCAGACGCTCAAATAGATGCAGGCGTCGGCACAAAACAGTTTAAATTTAACCGTGTTGGGTTTTTCCAGTTTAAAGACCGCCTCCGTAATGCCAAGACTGGCGCGCCCGCCACCAAAGCCGAAAAAGAAGGCTACCGCATCATCTGGACGCGGCAATAATCTTTTGTCTTTAAATTATAGATACAAAGAACGCCGCCTCGGAGGAGACGGCGTTTTGCATTTGGGTCTCGCTTAAACTAGCGAGAGTAGAATTCGACCACAAGATTGGGTTCCATTTGAACCGCATATGGGACTTCATCAAAACTTGGAATACGTGTGAACGTCGCCTTCATCGCTTTGGGATCGACTGAGATATACTCTGGCAAGTCACGCTCAGGTGACTCAAGTGCTTCAAGAACAAGCGCCATTGTACGTGACTTTTCACGCACTTCGATGACGTCACCTTCTTTACAGCGGTAGCTCGGGATATTGACCTTTTTGCCGTTTACAAGCACGTGGCCGTGGTTCACGAACTGACGTGCTGCAAAAACAGTTGGCACAAATTTCGCGCGGTAGACAATCGCGTCAAGGCGGCGCTCTAGAAGGCCGATAAGGTTCTCAGAGGCATCGCCGCGCATACGTGTGGCTTCGGCGTAGATGTTACGGAACTGCTTCTCGAGGATGTTACCGTAATAGCCTTTAAGCTTTTGCTTGGCGCGGAGCTGCGTACCAAAGTCAGAGAGCTTTGATTTGCGGCCTTGGCCGTGCTGACCCGGAGGATATGGACGCTTATTAACGGGTGATTTGGGGCGACCCCAGATGTTTTCGCCCATGCGGCGGTCAAGTTTATACTTGGCTTCAATACGTTTGGACATGACAGTCCCTTTCGTTTGACGTGGCCCGGCAATCCAACCAATTCGGATTGCGATTAAAACGGCGGCACCACACCTACCCGTGCTCACTCTGGACGTCGCCCAGATGTGAAGAGCGCCGTTTAAACGCTCTCCCCGCTAAGTCAAGCTCTCGCGCGCGTTTTTAGCGTCATTTTTACATAGTCAAAGCGCAAATTTCGTGACATTCGAGGCTATGGCACAAGAGCTTACATCTCGGCCCGAAAGCGGCCCCGCCCCCGCGCTCAATTGGGGGCTAATTGCAGGCATCACGGCCTACACGATTTGGGGGTTCTTTCCATTTTATTTTAAAGCCACTGAGGCGGCGGGTGCCGTGGAGATTCTCGCACACCGTATTCTTTGGTCAGTTCCGTTCGGGTTTATTCTGATTGCGTTACGAGGTCAGTGGGGCGACCTCCTCAATGGCCTGCGCAATCCGCGACTGCTCGGTTGGCTCGTCATATCGTCCTCTGTCGTGGCGTTGAATTGGGGCGTCTATATTTGGGCGGTTCAGATAGGCGAGATATATCAGGCGAGCCTTGGCTATTATATCAACCCGCTCGTGCTGGTCGTGGCGGGGATGATATTCTTTGGCGAAAAGCTCTCTCGGCTGAAACTTTTCGCTGTCTTACTCGCGACGTGCGGCGTGGGTGCGCTTGCGATTTACGGCGGCGTGTTTCCATGGATTTCACTTATCCTCGCGGTGAGTTTCGCGATTTACGGCGTGGTTAGAAAGCGCGTTGATATTGGCGCTATTCCAGGGCTGTTGATTGAAACGCTCATTCTGCTTGCCCCAGCGGCAGGATATCTACTTATCCTCGCGCAAAACGGTGATGCGGTCTTTGGCGGGGCAGATAGCACGCTGACATTTTTGCTTGTCATGGCGGGCCCGCTGACCGTCCTGCCGCTGCTCTGTTTTGCTGTAGCGGCGAAAAAGCTGCAACTCGCGACAGTCGGGATATTGCAATTCATTGCCCCGACACTGCATTTTGGTTGCGCGCTTTATTTCGGCGAAGTTTTCACAACTGCCCACGCTATTTGCTTTAGCTGTATTTGGACGGCGGTTGCGCTGTTTTCATGGGACGCACTACGCCAACGCAAGAAACAAATCGTCGCCGTCTAGCCGCCCTCAAGTGAACGCTTGCCAGAGATAAACATGCCAAACATCTCGCCCGCGCTAGAGGCGGCAAATACCCCAATCAGATAAGCCACAAACATGATCAGCAGCTGTATGGCAAAGAAATAAATACCATCCAGAAACGGGTTTTGCTTCCCTGCCGACGGACGCGAGAGATCGACATTACGGCGCTTACGCGCAAAAAGTAGCGTCACGCCGAGCGCTAGAAAAACTATAGCCAACATGGTCACACCGCGTGCGCCAGCGATGATTGCGAGGATATAGGCAACATAACCCAGATATTTCGTCATGACGTGTCTCCGTCTTTCTTAACAACGCGTGCTTTTCCGCGGCCTTGAGCCAGCGCTTTGATAATGCCGCGCATGGTGCGCACTTCTTGTTCCGTCATCTTCGCGCGCACAAAAGGCGCGCGAATATTTTGCTTCATCAGGTCAGTTTTCGCTTCGGGGTAGAAATAGCCCGCCGCGTCCAGCTCGGCCTCCAAATGCTCAAACATACGCACGAGATCTTCGCGCGAAGAGGCTTCTGATATCTCTTTTTGGAAATACTCAGGCGGGGCAGTACCCTCTGCTGATTTCCAGATATAGGCGAAAATGTTCACCGCCTGCGCAAGGTTAAGCGACTGAAAAGCGGGATTAATCGGATAGGTCAGAATCGCATCTGCGAGCACGACGTCTTCATTGGTCAGACCCGCCTTCTCTGGCCCGAACAAAATACCCGTCGGCACACCTTGCCCAGCAAAGGCATGAAGCTGCGCGCCGACCTCACCCGTCCCAATGACGGGGACTTCAAGTTCGCGTCTGCGCGCTGTTGCGGCCAAGACAAATTTCAAATCTGCCACCGCCTCCGCCGTTGTCTCGTATACTGCCGCGTTTTTAATAAGGTTCACCGCGCCTGCTGCCATGGCGTCTGCATCTGGATTGGGCCAACCGTCACGCGGCTTCACAAGACGGAGTTCAGTCAGACCAAAATTAAGCATGGCCCGACAAGACGCGCCAATATTCTGGCCAAGCTGCGGGTTCACCAAAATCACGGCAGGCATCACGTCTGCGCCGTCTTTCCTGACGACGCGTCCAAGCTGATCTTTTACGTCTCCGCCCATGATGCAATCTCTCACATTTTCAGCGAGAGTCCTCTTTAAAACACGCGGCCATAGTGTTAAGCCTGCGCCAAGTTTTCAACACCCGCGTTACAGAGGTAATTATGGCTAAAATCAAGGTAAATAATCCCGTTGTCGACATGAATGGCGACGAGATGACCCGCATCATGTGGGATATGATTAAAGAGCGTTTGATTTTGCCCTATTTGGATATTGAACTTCTGAACTATGATCTCTCTATCCAAAGCCGTGACGCGACAGATGACCAAATCACAATTGATGCGGCCAACGCCATCAAAAAGCATAATGTCGGAATTAAATGCGCGACCATTACTCCTGATGAGCAGCGCGTCGAAGAATTTAGCCTCAAGAAAATGTGGCGCTCGCCTAACGGCACCATTCGCAACATTCTCGGCGGTGTGGTCTTCCGTGAGCCGATTATCTGTAACAATGTCCCGCGCCTTGTCCCGGGTTGGACGCAGCCTATTGTCATTGGCCGTCACGCCTTTGGTGACCAGTATAAAGCGACAGATTTCCTTGTCCCTGGCAAAGGGAAGCTGACAATGACGTGGGAAGGCGAAAACGGCGAAAAGATCGAACGCGAAGTATTTGATTTTCCCGAAGCGGGCGTGGCCATGGGCATGTATAACCTTGACCAATCTATCCGCGATTTTGCGCGCGCGTCATTTAACTACGGCCTGACACGTAAATGGCCTGTTTATCTTTCGACGAAAAATACAATCCTCAAGAAATATGACGGACGTTTCAAAGACCTCTTCCAAGAAATTTATGACGCTGAATTTGCCGATAAATTCGCAGAATTTGGCGGCGAATATCAGCACCGCTTAATTGACGATATGGTCGCAGCCGCGATGAAATGGTCTGGTGGTTATATCTGGGCCTGTAAAAACTATGACGGCGATGTGCAGTCTGACACGGTCGCGCAAGGGTTCGGCTCGCTCGGCTTGATGACCTCATTCCTTCTGACTCCAGACGGAAAAACGATGGAAGCCGAAGCAGCCCACGGCACAGTGACACGCCACTACCGAAACCATCAAAAAGGTGAGAGCACGTCAACGAACTCGACAGCCTCAATCTTTGCCTGGACGCGCGGCCTCGCCCACCGGGGTAGAATTGACGACAATCAAGAACTTGTGACATTCGCGACTGGGCTTGAGCGCACTGTAATTGAAACTATTGAAGGCGGCCAAATGACGAAAGATCTCTCTCTCCTCGTCGGCCCAGACCAAGGTTGGCTGACAACGACAGGTTACCTCGAAGCCATTGCCGAGAACTTCGAACGGAAGATGACTTAACGTCGTCCAGGCGACTGCTTAGCGGTCTGCGGCTTTGTCAATTTTGCGAAGCAAATTGGACATAGCCGTTCGACTGGACGCACCTGCGGCTTGATACGACTCAGCAGAGCCGTCCAACTGCAATCCTCTCACATTAACCGAAAAATAAACCCGCCTCACAAGGGCGGGTTTTTCTATACTTACTCTGGATTACTCACCTACCCAATAATACCGTTCAGCGTTTTTGAGGGACGCATAATTGCGGCAACCTTATCAGCATCCGCGTGATAATAGCCGCCCATATCTGCGGGCTTGCCTTCATCGGCCATAAGCTCGGCGAGAATTGTCTCCTCATGTTTAACTAAGTCTGCCGCAACCTTGGCGAAATGCGCCTTCAACTCCGCGTCGTCATGCTGCAAAGAGATAGCCTCGGCCCAATAACGCGCAAACCAATAATGGGATGTCCGGTTATCATTGTCGCCCACCTTGCGCCCTGGGGACTGCCCTTCAACAAGTAGGATTTGCGTCGCCTTTTCTACCGCTTCGCCCAACACAGCCGCCTTTAGACGGTCTTTGGTCGCGAGAAAATTAAAGCTCTCGCCGAGTGCGCAAAACTCGCCAAGACTATCCCAACGCAAATGGTTTTCTTCTTGAAGTTGCTCAACGTGTTTCGGTGCAGATCCGCCCGCACCCGTTTCAAACAATCCACCGCCATTCATCAATTTGACGATAGAGAGCATCTTCGCGGATGTCCCCAATTCCAAAATCGGGAATAAATCCGTCAGATAATCGCGAAGCACATTGCCCGTAATTGTCACAACGTCACGACCTTTAGTCATTTCCTCTAGCGTGTAGCGCGTCGCGTCTCGAGGTGCGAGGATTGGGATATCCTTGCCAGCTTCAACGAGAGCAGGTTTGATATATTTAATCAACTCTGCATCATGGGCGCGGTTCTGGTCGAGCCAGAAAGCGGCCAAACCTGTCGCGTCAAAGCGCTCTATACCGAGTTTAATCCAATCCAAAATCGGCGCTTTCTTAGCGGTGCAAGAGCGCCAAATGTCTCCCGCTTCGACATAATGGCGGATGATTGTCTCGCCATTATCCAAAACAATAGAGATCGTGCCCGTCGACTCGGCCGTGAAGGTTGTAGGATGTGAGCCATATTCTTCAGCCTTTTGTGCCATTAGGCCGACATTGGATACCGCGCCGCACGTTGTAACATCCAGCTTTCCATTTTGTTTGAAAAATTCGACTGTTTCGTCATAAATTGGCGCGTAGCAATTGTCAGGGATGCAGCATTTCGTATTCGCAGGCTCCCCATCAGGCCCCCAACCAATGCCGCCCGCTTTGATGACCGCCGGCATAGACGCGTCAATAATCACATCTGATGAGACATGGAGATTGGTGATGCCTTTATCAGAGTTCACCATATAGAGCGGTGGTTTCGCCGCGAGGGCCGCTTTCAAATCCGCTTCCATTTCAGCATTGCCGGCGATGAGTTTCTCAAGCGTACCGATGCCGGAATTTGGATTGAAGTTGAGCGCGTCGCCATGCTTTGTGAGGAAGTCTTCGAGATAAACGGAGACAAAATGCCCAAAGATAATCGGGTCTGAGACTTTCATCATTGTGGCTTTAAGGTGGACTGAGAACAAAACGCCGTCTTCAATCGTCTCAACTTCGTTTTTAATATAGTCGCGGAGCGCCTTGGCAGACATGAATGTGCCGTCAACGATTGTGCCCTCTTCATAAGATAGGCCGTCTTTTAAAACAGTTTCCTTGCCGTCTTTGCCTTTGAATATGATTTTCGCCCCGCCAGCTTGCGCAGTTGAAATCGTAACAGATTTTTCATTGGCGAAAAAATCATGGCCTGGCATAGACGCAACTGTTGTTTTATTGTCAGCCGTCCACTCACCCATACGGTGCGGATTAAGTTTGGCGTAGGCTTTGACGGCTTTGGCAGATCGGCGGTCGGAATTGCCTTCACGCAAAACAGGATTTACGGCTGAGCCTTTGATTCTGTCATATTTCGCGCGCACAGATTTTTCTGCTTCTGTCGACGGATTAGTC
>CALLME010000259.1 GCA_938007945.1 uncultured Caulobacterales bacterium | reverse complement strand
GCGCAGCTCAAGAAGGTGCTCCAAAAGCGGAGCTTTGGAGCTTTCGACATCGTCTTCAATCGCGGGGAGTATGACGGGGTCTTTGGTCATGGCTCTTTCGGCGTGTCTGTGGGCGTGTCCGATTTGGGATTAGAGAAGTCTGTCGCGTCACGTACAGCGGTGTCTAGCTCTCGCATTTCATTTGACAAATCATCGTCTGTGAACTTGCCCATATCTTTCAGCGCTTTGATTTCTTTGCGCAGCTCCGCCATTTCCGTCTCGGCTTCCATATCGGCGAAGGCGTCTTTGAACTCTTGCCCCATAGCGCGCACTTTTGCCATCGCCTGCCCCATTTTACGCATCAGCGCAGGCAGGTCTTTGGGGCCGACAACGATAATCGCTAGCAGGGCCAGCACTATCATTTCTGCAAATCCGATTTGAGGTATCATTGTGGTCGCGCCTTATGCGCAGAAAGGTCTAAGACTTATCTTTTTTCTTAGGAGTCACGTCCAGCGCGTCTTCGGCCGCATCTTTCGCGTCCTTAACTTCGTCCTTAAGACCCTTTTTAAAAGACGTAATCCCCTTGCCCATATCGCCCATGATAGAGCTGATTTTGCCCTTACCGCCAAAGAGCAGCACGACGAGCACAAGTACGATTGCAATTTGCCAAGGACCAAGAGCCATGAGATTTTCCTAAGTTACTTAGGCTCTATGTAGCGAGTGCGAGGCCAAGGTTCAAGCGGCGAGTGCGGTGGAAGGGCGTGAAAAAAGACCACGTCATTGCGACGCGACCGCAGGTCGTTCGCAATTCATGCGATAATCTAACTTATAAAAACCGGATTTAAGGAAACACCCCAACATGGATTGCGGGTGCCGCCGCGCGACACGACGCAATGACGGAAATAAAAGGTACAGGACTAGTATTACTAGCCAAATTTAAGTGCGGCCCATGTCCCTGCGACTGCGCAACTCGCGGTCAGCACTGTGCCCCACGGAATATCGACAAGCGCAACTTTGACAGGCCAATCTTTCAACGTCGCTAGGTTCGTCAAATCATAGGTCGCGTAGCAGAAGAATCCAAACAATGCGCCCCATAATGCCGCTGTCGCGAGGGAGCCAGACTCCACGCCAGGTTTGACGGCAAAAATAACGATGCCGAGGATATAGACGCTGTAAAACGCTATCGCGACACCCCATCGCGGCGCGCCCATCCACTGTCCAAGCTGGGCGGCGTAAAAATTCTTAGCCACAGCCCCTAACCAAACCATATCAATGGCAAAAAAGGCGATTAGCGTCGCGACGTAAGCAATAATGTAGATTTTCATGCCCTAATTACGCACGAGCGCTTAAAAAGTTACGCCTTCCTCGGATTTATTCCGAGGATCAATGCGCATAACTTTAAATTTCAAAAAACATTGTTATGCTTCTGATATGAAATCCCCTTGCGTTTACATGCTCGCCTCACAGAAAAATGGAACGCTCTATATCGGCATGACAACTAATCTGCCTGAACGCATGTGGCAGCATAAAACTGGCCAGACCCCAGGTTTCACGTCAAAATATAATGTGACGCGGCTCGTATGGTTTGAACCCTGCGACACACTCGATGAAGCTTATCAACGCGAACGAAGCCTTAAGCGCTATCTACGCGCGTGGAAGATTGCTTTGATTGAAAAAGACAATCCAAATTGGATGAATTTACATCCCGAGACGGGTGAATATTTGCCAATGGACGAGGACTAAATTGATGCTCTAAGTTTCAAAATCTGCAAATAGATCCTCGGGCGGGGCCGCCCGCGCGGTAAACCCGAGGAAAGCGGAGTCTTAGAATGATGACGCCGTAGAAAACAGCATATTTTGTTTTCGCTTTCCCCAGCTTTATGCCGAGGACCTATGCGCGCTACCCCTCATCCTCATCACCGAGGAAATCTTCGAAGAAATCTGGACCGTCTTCGTCATCATCGAGCGGATCTTCGCCGATACGAAGATCGTCTTCGGCCATAGGCGTGGGCATTTCGAAATCTTTGGGGAGGCGTGGATCGAGCAGGCCAGCGGCTTTGAGGTCGTCGCGGCCCGGCAGGTCTGTGACGCTCTCAAGATTAAAGTGCGCGAGGAAGGCTTCTGTTGTGCCGTAAGTCACAGGACGTCCCGGCGTTCGGCGACGACCGCGCGGGCGCACCCATGTCAGCTCCATCAGCACATCAATCGTACCTTTCGAGACAGCGACACCGCGCACATCTTCAATCTCGGCACGCGTAACAGGCTGGTGATAGGCGATAATCGCGAGCGTCTCGAGTGAGGCGCGCGAAAGTTTGCGCGGCGCTTCTTTGACATCAACCAAATACCCAGCAAGATCAGGCGCGGTCTGAAATCGCCAACGCCCCGCCACAGTCACAAGGTTCACGCCCCGTCCCGCATAATCACGCGCCAGTCGCGCGAGCAGCGCCGAAATATCCGTGTCCTCTGGCATGCGTTCGCGCAGCGTCTCAATGTCTATTGGCTCAACAGCGGCAAAGAGCAGCGCTTCAAGCAGGCGTAAATCTTTATCAACCGCCTCGCCTTGACCTTTGGTGCGCAAGCGCTCGGTGAGGTTGACCACCCCCTCCTCTATGCCAGCGGCAGCAGCTTCTACGCGGTCAGCGTTTTTATCCGTCATTGTCCTCGTCTTTCCTATTGGCGGCGCGTACGTAAATCGGCGCGAAAGTCCCCGTTTGGCGAATTTCCATTTGCCCCTCTTTGGTCAACTCTAACCCCGCGAGCAGCGAGCTCGCTTTCACAGAGGCATTAGGCAGGCCGTCTTTGAGCTCCGCCGCTTCTGGCAGGAGCGCGTCAAAGGATGTCCATGTCTCGCTATCCGTGACGCCAACAGCGGCGAGTGCGCGGCGCAGGCGCTGACGCGCCTCGTCCAATGACAAAATATTGGGCGGTTTAATGCTGTGATTGCGGATGCTCGCCTTAGATCGGCTTTCGCCGTAAGCCTTAAGTATATCAAAAAGCTCGGCGTTATAGAGCGGCGTTGTGCGAGATCGCAAACCTTCGGGCATGCCGCGCACTTGCACCGCTACACCGGTAATCGGCAAGCGAAACAGACCGTCCGCCGCGCGCCGCATCGCCTCTAGCCTTTGCAAGCGAAACGCCAAATGCGCCGCGAGTTCATCCTCTTCTGGCAATTGCTCTTCGGGGCCGTCCTTGGGCAGTATCAGTCGCGATTTCAGATAGGCGAGCCATGACGCCATAACGAGATAATCGGCAGCGAGTTCAATGCGCAGGTTCTCGGCAGCTTTGATAAAGGCGAGATATTGCTCGGCGAGCGCGAGGATAGAGATGCGCGCGAGGTCTACTTTTTGCTTGCGCGCAAGTTCCAAAAGCAAATGCAGAGGCCCTTCATAACCGTCAATATCAAGCAGTAGACCTTCACCGATGTCAGCGGCATCATCTGCAGCCTCGAAACTGAGGTCTTCTTGGAAGTCGTCACTCATGACAGCTGTCCTGTTGCGAGCAAATCGTCATACTCCGCGCGGGCAGCTTTCACATTGAGCGCCTTTTCTCGCACGGCGCAATTATCAGCGATGAACGCGCGCTCGGCGGCTTTGCCACGGAGTTTTTTCGCCCCCTTAGCGACTTTGACCATAGCGGGGAGTTTGCCTGAACATTGCAAAGCTATGTCGCATCCTGCCGCAAGAGACTTGCGGGTCAGCGCTGTCAGCTTCCCATCCATTGCGCCTGTGTGCAGCGCGCGCATATCGAGATCATCACTCATTAGGAGGCCATCAAAGCCTATGTCGTCACGGATGATTTGCGGCAGCGCCGTCTTAGATGTCGTCACAGGGTTTTTTGCGTCCCAGTCGGAAAACACAGCATGCGCAGTCATCGCCATAGGCGCGTCGTTGAGCGCGATAAAAGGTACGAAATCCGTCGTCTTGAGCTGCATTTTACGCGCGTCTATGCGTGGCAGCGCCTTGTGGCTATCGACAGTTGCGCGGCCATGACCCGGGATATGTTTAATGACAGGTGCCACGCCGCCGCTGACAAGGCCAGCCATCGCGGCGTGGGCCATGGCGATAATATCAGCAGGGTTACGCCCGAAAGCACGGTCAGAGATTATGGGGTCTGCGCCTGCGATAGGCAAATCAAGCACAGGGGCGCAGTCTGCCGAAATACCAAGACGGCGCAGGTCATATGCCATTAAACGGTGATGCAAGTAACAGGCGCGCAGACCTTTGCGGCGGTCAAAATCAAACACGCGCGCCAGCTCTAGTGCGCTCGGATAATCATCCCAATGGGGCGGCCGCAATCGCCGCACACGTCCACCTTCTTGGTCGATAAAGATATGAGCGTCGCGACCGACGCAATCGCGCAAGGACGCTGAAAGTGCACGAACTTGGTCAGGCGTTTCTATATTGCGCGCAAACAGGATAAACCCCCACGGGTTTGCATCCCTGAAAAAGGCTTTCTCTCCGAAGCTGAGCCGCGGGCCAGATAGCCCAAATATGGTCGCTAGCTCCGCCAAATAACGCTACCGTTTTGCCACAAGGCAGGCTTGGCCCCGCGCTTTAAACCGTGCGCAAAGCTGTTGCGCGGCTGTTTTATCGGCGAGTCCTGCCACGCGCAGGCGAAAGAACACGCCTTTATCACCAAGGTCGACTTGGGCAATATCGGAGTATAGTCCAGAGGAGAGCTCGGCGCTAAATTTCTGGCTGATCCCGTTCCAGATATCTGTTGCGGCGCCGTAAGAGCGCACAGAGGCAACTTGAACAACGTAATCCCCGCTGCCTGTTGCGATAGGCGCTGGCGCGGCCACGACAGGCTTGGGCGCACTAACGACTGGCTTGGGCGCTGGTTGCGTCACAGGTTTTGGCGCTGGCGTGCTCACCTTAGGCAGCACAGCTTTGGGTGGGTCAACTTGGATATTGGCAGACTTTGGCATTTCCATCGGCTCCTCAGAACCAGGTGCCGTCACGACTGTTTCGTCAACTGTTTTACCCGTCATCACGTCGTAAACAGATTTGTCTTGGTCAGGTGTCTGCACCCCGCCCGGGTCAGCAGGTTCGACTTTGAACGGTTGATTATCAGCCTTGATGCGTGGCGGCTCACCTCGGTCACGTGTACCTGGTTGATAGGTTACAAAAATAATAGTCGCGATAGCCAAAAGCGCGACGATTGCGCCGATCAAGATAAACATCCCACGACGCCCATTTTGGTCGCGCACGTCAAAAGGTATCAGCGGATCACTCTCGCCGAGTATGGGCGAAAATCCGCCGTCATTAGATGTATTATGCTCGTTCTGGGCCATGCTGTGTCCTAATCAGGTCTATTGCACCGATTCGCTTGAAGAATTTAAGAAAAAAGACGTTGCGAATGGCGCCGCAATGTCCATGCGTCCTAACGCAGCAATGCGTTGAGACTACGGACTCCGCGTTTTACCCATTCCACCGCGCTAAGGTTAATCATTTGATAATTTTTGGCGCAAAGTTTCGCTGTTTGACTAAAGATAACCCGTCACAGAAAATAGCTTGCGGTGCTCTGATATGGCGTAGCTATCAGTCATGCCTGCGATATAGTCGCACACAATACGCGCAGTGGTCGCCGTTTTTGGTGCGTCGCAACGCTGCCGCAGCTCCGTTGGGAGAATATCAGGGTCTTCAAGGAAGAGGTCGAACAACTCCCGCACCACACGCGTGGCTTGGCCCATCATGCGGTTAACTTTGTAATGGCGGTACATGTTCTCGAACAGGAATTTGCGTAAAGGCGCTTCTAGTTCGCGGAATTTAGCACTGAAATCACAGATAGCGTGGTCGAGCCCGCGAATATCATCCGCTGATTTGGGGGCCGCCGCCGCCAAGCGGTCACGCGTTTCGCCCAGCACATCAGCAACCATATAGCCGATAAGGTCGCGCACAGCTTCGTGGATCATACGGTCTTCTGAAATATCAGGATAGCGCTTTTGAACGTCTCTGAACGCTTCGCCGACAAGCGGCACTTCGCAGACGTCTTTGACCGAGAAAAGCCCTGCCCGAAGGCCATCGTCAATGTCATGATTATTATAGGCGATATCATCGGCCAATGCCGCGACCTGCGCCTCTGGCCCTGCGTAAGTGTTCAGCTCTAGGCGTTCCCAATCGTCTAGCGCGCGCAAGGCCCAAGGCAGCTTTGCTTTGTCAGTCTCTTTCGTAATCAGCGGGCCATTGTGCTTGGCAATGCCTTCCAGTGTTTCCCATGTCAGGTTGAGGCCATCAAATTCGGCGTAACGCCCTTCTAGCAGTTCAACAATCCGCAACGTCTGTGCATTGTGGTCAAAGCCGCCATACGGCGCCATCCCTTCGGCCAGCGCGTCTTCGCCAGAATGCCCAAACGGCGGATGGCCGAGGTCATGACCCAAGCAGAGACATTCCGCCAAGTCCTCATCAAGACCCAACACGCGCGCAATAGAGCGCCCGATTTGCGCGACTTCGAGGCTATGCGTCAGACGTGTGCGGTAATAATCGCCCTCATGCGCGACGAAAACTTGGGTTTTCCCCTTGAGGCGGCGGAAAGCCGAGCTGTGGATGATGCGGTCTTTGTCTCGCTGAAACGGGCTGCGCTCCGAGCCAGAGGGCTGCTCTATACGGCGTCCTCTCGCGCGGGTCGGATCAGAGGCGTATATCGCGCGCTCACGGAGTGGTGAAAATTTACCCATGTGTTGCCTTTAAGAAGGTTCGCCTTTTAAATCGCTCTTGCACTCTCTATATAGGTTCTATGGAAAACGCTACAGCTCAAACTCAAGTTACCCTCTCTGAATCGGCCGCCGTGCAGATAAAGAAGATTATGGCAAAGCAGGGCTTTGATAAATACCTGCGCGTTGCGGTCGAAGGCGGCGGTTGCTCAGGCTTTCAGTATAAGTTCGATTTCGCCGATGCCCCCAATAGCGACGATATCGTGATTGAACGCAGCGGCGCGAAAGTCGTCGTCGATGACATCAGCCTTGAGTTCCTCGCAGGCTCTGAGATCGACTATACGAATGAGCTTATCGGCAGCGCGTTTAAAATCCACAACCCCAACGCCACGGCTGGATGTGGTTGCGGGACCAGCTTCAGCGTTTAGCCACAAGCCATCATTCTTACGGAACTTTCGAGGCCTGTCTGTGTTGTTTAGCCAACAGCAACTCAAGACGAAAGACCCGATATGGCCAGCCTCAAGAAATTTGACGAAAACCCGCAAGAACAATTATTAGAAGAGATTGGTGACGCCCGTTGCGTGATGCTCGGTTCACCCAATCCGTCCCATCATATGCAACCGATGTCAGCGCAAGTTGATGAAGACGCGCATGTCATCTATTTCTACTCGGACAACACGAGTGAGCTTGG
>CALLME010000258.1 GCA_938007945.1 uncultured Caulobacterales bacterium | reverse complement strand
CCAGAAGAGGGCAAGCGCCTTGTTCGCAATCTTGAAGTCTTCCGCTCAACAATCTTGTCTCTCACAGGTGTGAAGGGTAATCCCGATAAAAAACCGCTACAGGTCTATGGTCAGAAGAATGTGCGGGAACTCAATAAATATCTGAGCACTCGAGGCGTCGGTGGAATTTATCTGCAAAGTGGTCTCGAAGGACCCACATTTGTTACCACGACAAAAGGTGGATTTGATATAGATCAGGTTGAAGCTCAAACCGCCATGCATGAGTATAGTCATCACGTTCTGCACGGTATGACGCTCGAAGACTTTCCGCGTTGGTATGATGAGGGTTTTGCAAACTATCTCAGCACGTTTAAACTAGACGGAGACACGATTACAATTGGGACACCCAATGTCTGGCATGGCAAATTCTTGAAAGAAAATAAGTGGCTCGACCCAGAGACTGTTTTCAAATCGGTCGATAATTACCCCCGACGTGTGAATATCCTGCTCTTTTACGGACAGGCATGGCTCTATGTACATTACATGCAAAACACCCCTACGCTGGGTAAAAAATTGCCTGTTTACCTAGATAACCTCTCTAAAAAGATGGATCCAATCGTCGCCTTTGAAAGTGCTTATGGTATGACGGCGCTAGAGTTTCATAACGCCGCGCGGGACTATTGGGGAGAGAACGCTTTCCCGACAGTGCAGTTTAAAGCCAAAGACTCACTTTTAAACCCTGCTGTAACTGTGCGAGAGCTGAACGAAGATGAAGCGGCCCTCGCCTATGCAACTGGGCGCCGTAATTTTATGACGAAAAATACAGCGAAAACTTTGCAAAAAACTTATGCTGAGCTTTCTCAATCAATGGGGGCCACAAAAGATAT
Source organism: uncultured Caulobacterales bacterium (assembly GCA_938007945.1). GTDB lineage: Bacteria > Pseudomonadota > Alphaproteobacteria > Caulobacterales > Maricaulaceae > Fretibacter. Next base: position 6,166 of record CALLME010000258.1, on the reverse strand, counting down.
TTTAGTGGGTCAAGCTCATAGTGCGTTGGTCCTCAGAGAATATGACGCGGCAGAAAGTTTTGCCAAGAGTGCTTTGAAAACGGCCCCTAATGATGCCAGTGTTTTATCTATCAATGGCAATGTTGGGTATAGCAAACTGCGGGCGTCTATGAGGAAAGGCAAGAGAGGGGGCGAGATAAAGCTTTTCCCAAATTCTACTGAGACCACTGCGCTACGAGATATTTACCGTAAAACCTTGGATGCAGATCCGCTTGATTTTAAAGCGAATAATCATCTTCTCGCGATTTATGGGCGCTCTAGCTTGCCGGTTGATGCCACGGCTCGCCGAGCCGCGAAAACTTTTTTGACGCAGTTTTTGCGTCCTTATTATGTCGGGCAGTATCTGGATTTGGCTTATATTCACGCCAAAGACAACAAGCCGAGTGAAGCCTGCACGTTTTTCAGATTTGCGGAGGCAAAAACGGACGACTATCCCAAAAAAGACGTCAATGACGACTGGGCGCGCGCGCAGGCGTTTAAGCAGACTTATAATTACTGCCTCACCACTAAGAGCTAACTTCAAAATTTAAATTATCGTGTGGATATAGCTTAGTGCGATTGCTGCGCCTTCCCTTGAACTTCGAAAAATTATTGCCATCTGTGGCTAGCCTATTGTTGCAAGTTGGGCTAAGCCGCACGCAACTTATTGCCGCACACATTCACCGCAGCGTGAAAACGACCGCGTAGAAGACTAAAGAGACTTGTCATGGCCAACGTACTGCTTGTTATTCAACTGCTCATCAGCATTGTTTTGACCTTCCTCATCCTTATCCAACGCTCAGAGGGCGGAGCACTCGGAATCGGCGGCGGAGGTGGTGGCGGCAGCTTTATGTCAGGGCGTAGCGCGACAAACTCTATTTCTCGTATGACGGCTATCCTCGGCGCGCTATTTATCATCAACTGCATGGTGCTTTCTGTGGTTTTCAACAAAGAAAACCAATCAACGTCAATTATTGACGTGACAAACGCAGAAGCCCCCTTGACGATAGCCCCCGAAACGTCTGATGAAACAAACCCGTTGGACGACGCAGTTAAGGCGCCTGACGCGGTTGAAGAAGTTCCTCAAACCGCTGACGACTCCGAAACTGCAACGTCAGAAGACTCAGAAAAGCCCGAAGACGAATAAGCGTCTGAGGCTCCCTATTTTAATGGGGCAAGGGTCAACGGTTGAGAGCAGGCTATGCCGCGTTACATCTTTATTACAGGCGGGGTTGTGTCCTCGCTCGGCAAGGGCTTGGCGTCTGCGGCGCTCGGCGCATTGTTGCAAGCGCGCGGCTATGAAGTGCGGCTGCGCAAGCTCGATCCTTATTTGAATGTCGATCCCGGCACGATGTCACCGTTTCAGCACGGAGAAGTCTATGTCACAGATGACGGTGCAGAAGCTGACCTTGACCTCGGTCATTATGAGCGCTTTACGGGCGTGTCAGCCGCGCAATCAGATAATGTGACGACAGGCCGGATTTACTCCAACATAATCCAAAAAGAGCGGCGAGGGGATTACCTTGGTGCGACAGTGCAAGTCATTCCGCATGTCACGAATGAGATCAAAGATTTCGTGTTGTCAGATGCAGGCGATGACGTTGATTTCGTGTTATGTGAAGTTGGCGGAACAGTGGGCGATATTGAAGGCTTGCCGTTCTTTGAAGCCCTGCGTCAGCTCCGCCAAGAATTGCCGCTAGGTGAAACCGTGCATATTCACGTCACGCTTTTGCCATTTATCAAAGCGGCGGGTGAAATGAAGACTAAGCCGACCCAACACAGTGTGAAAGAGTTACGCTCAATCGGTATTCAGCCAGATATACTGCTTTGCCGCGCGGACCGCGAAATTGATGCAGGCGACCGCCGTAAAATTGCGCGATTTTGTAATGTGCGCGAGAGCTCTGTCATACAGGGGCTGGACGCGCGCTCTATCTATGACGTGCCTCTTGCCTATCATGATGAGGGGCTTGACCGCGAAGTTCTCTCTCATTTCCGCATTGATGAGCCGCCCAAAGCTGACCTTAGCCGTTGGACAGCGATTTCTGAGAAGTTACATAATCCCGATGGTGACGTGACAATTGCAGTTATCGGGAAATACACTGTCCTGCCAGATGCCTATAAGTCGCTGACCGAAGCTCTCGTGCACGGTGGTATTGATAACCGTGTGAAAGTTAAAATCCGCTGGATAGAGGCGGAGAGCTTTGAGGGCGGAGACCAAGCGGCCTTACTGCAAGGTGCTCACGGAATTCTTGTGCCAGGCGGTTTTGGCGAACGCGGGACTGAGGGTAAAATTCAAGCCGTAAAATATGCGCGCGAAAACGACGTACCGTTCTTTGGTATCTGCCTCGGTATGCAGATGGCAGTCGTAGAATGGGCTCGTAATATGGCAGATATCACCTCGGCGAGTAGCTCTGAATTTGATAATGGCGGCGAAAATATTGTTGGCCTTATGACGGAATGGACCAAAGGCAATGAGCGCATGGAACGCACAAAGGATACAGATTTGGGTGGGACAATGCGGCTCGGCTCATATCCTGCTACGCTCAGCAAAGGCTCACTCGTGGCCAAAGAATATGGTTCCACGTCTATTGAGGAACGTCACCGTCACCGTTATGAAGTGAATGTCGATTATAAAGCAAAGCTTGAGGACTCAGGATTGGTCTTTTCTGGTATGTCGCCCGATGGTGTTTTGCCTGAGATCGTGGAAATCCCGACACATCCATGGTTTATCGGCGTGCAATATCACCCTGAGTTAAAGTCTCGTCCGTTCGAGCCACATCCGCTGTTCGCAGGCTTCATCCGCGCGGCGAAAAAGCAAAGCCGATTGGTCTAAGAAATTAAAATCGTTAGGAAATTAGCTGCCATAAAACATAGCCCACCAAAGCACAGCGATTGTGACGAGGGTAAATAGCTTCCAGGCAATAAGGACTTGGCGCTCAAGAACAGCGCCCCAGAGTTTCTTTTTAACCATCGGATAAATTGCTGTCGCGACGATAGCTGGCCAAAAAACGGTCCAGAAAAACCCAAGCCGCGCTAGGATGTGTGATTTAAGCGGAAAGCCGCTGCGCTTTATGGCGTCCCAACGATCATAATCTTGCAAGTAGAGCGCAGAGGCGAGAAGCACCGCTACAATCAGCCAGAAGAAGAAGTCAAAGCCAGGCTTTTTGCGAACTACGTCATACATTTCAAATCATCCCAATATCAAATCCTGTTGAGATAATCACAAAGTCCTTAATGTGAGCCTAAACGCTTAACCTGTACCGAGGCGGAGTGCGCGGTCGCTTTGATTGTCCGTCGAGCCGCCATTCAAGCGCGCACGATAGACCTGCATATTTTCCATCACACGCTGAATATAATTTCGTGTTTCTGAGAAGGGTATGCTTTCAAGCCAGTCAATTGGGTCGATTTCACCATTGCGAGGATCGCCGTAAGCTTTGAGCCACCGCGTGACACGATTTGGGCCTGCATTATAGGCGGCGGCTGTCAGAATATAGCTGCCATCATATAGGTCGAGTAAGTCGTTGAGATGATGAGCGCCTAACGTGGCGCTGTAGTCGATATCGACCGTCATGCGTGACCGGTCATAAGGAATACGGTGACGCCGCGCCGTGCTACGCGCTGTGGCGTTTATCATCTGCATCATACCATAGGCTTTCGCGCCGCTGACCGCGCTGTAATTAAACTCACTCTCTTGGCGCGCAATCGCATAGACGAAAGGCTTATCAAATTTATCGCTCAGGCCCTCTATCGCAGGAATGAGCGGATAGCCCGTTTCCGTGAGCATTGTCTGTAGTCGACCAGCCTGCTTGGCAGCCCTGACAGAGGGACGCATATATCCAAACTCACGCCCCGTTTGGGCCAGAAGGGATAACTCACCAGGTGAGGTAAATTCATCATCAAGATGAAAAGAGAACTGCGTATAGAACCGTTCTTCGTCAATCTCACCAAAGAGTTTCATTGCCATGACGCGCGGATCAGAATTATAGCTGCTCATGAACACATCGGCCTTTGGTTCAAGCGGCAAGGTGAGCATCGAAAATTGTCCGCCTAATTTGTCTGCCGCGAGTTGACCGAAGAACGTATTTACGTGCTGCGCCGCATCAGAATAATAAGCGCGAGAATTAGGATCGTTCTTGGCTTCCGCTGCTCGGCCCTGCCAATAGGCGGCACGGCTAAGCGATACGGGGAGGCCGACGCCTGATTTGAGTTTTGTGAAGTGCTCAAGGGCGCGGCGGGGTTGCCCAAGTTTGGTCAGCGCCAACCAGCCTGCAAGGAATTCAGCTTCGGAAAAAGCAATACCACGCTCTAAGCCGTGATTAAGTGTCAGGTCATAAGCATCTTGAAAGCGTTTTTCTTCAATCGCCCAATAGGTCATGATTTTGCGTTCTCGCCAAATGACCTCTTTGCCTTTAGTTGAGAAAGGCGGTGAGGTAATTTGAGTAAACATGGGCAAGGCTTTTTCCTTGCTCGCTTTACGCCGCCGCCAGCGTCCACGCTCATATGACAGGCCCGCATTCGTACGCAGGCTCATTGGGACGGCTTTAATCGCAGCATCCATTCCAGAGGCGTTTCGGTTGATTTTCATACGCGCTACTTGCAAGGCGCGGTCATTGGCAGGCATCAGAGCAAGTAAGCCTTGCACTTTGGGATAGTGGCGATAGCCAAGCCAGATGAGATAATCACCACGTTTGGCGTGATCTTCGGGGCGGAGACGGTTTTTATATTGGCTGTAAATCTTCTTTTGACGGTCGCGGGTGAGGCTGCTTTCTTGCCAGGCATAGTGAAGCCAGCGGTCGCCTTGTTCCTGTTGACCACGGCTATAATATTCACGCGCCAGGGCAACGCGACCTTCGCCAGAGACAGGATCACTGCCCCTGAACCAAGAGATTGCATCATTTACGCCGGCGGGGTTGTCGAATAATTTTCCTTCGGCGCGGGCCCGTATCGTTGTTTGACGCGGCCAATTGTCGAGATTATGCATGACATAGGTCAGTTCAGAGAGCGGCGTATTCGCATCGCGTGTAGCGCGCAGCCAGCGCAAAGCATCTTTAGCGACTGGATGGCCTATTTTCATTCGCGCTCTGTCAACGCGTGACCAATTTCCACGTTTTGCATCACTCACAGCCTTCTCAAATAGAGAGGCGTCTTTATCTGAAAGAAGTTGCGATTGACTAAGTGCTGCGGGCTTGATGCGAGGAGTCGGGATACGGGCTTGCGCTATCTGAGCCTGCGTGGCGACAATCAGAAAAACTGTCAGAACAAGCGGCCCGAAAACCTTACTTAGTTTCGCCGTAAAGTCGGCCCATAAATTGACTCGGTTTAATCCCATAGAGATATAGTAAGACCGCAAAAGTCTGAGGCAAATGAATAAACGTATTTGTTTCGCGATTTAGCCATTATTATCAGTTGAACCCGTAACGACTCTGTCGCAAAAGCGGATGCGAATAAAAAATGAGACAATTATGAAAATCAGAGGCTCCATAACTGCTCTTGTGACGCCGTTCAAAAACGGCAAAATCGACGCGCAGGGCTATCAAGATTTTATAGAGTGGCAGATTGCGTCTGGCACGCATGGCCTCGTGCCGGTTGGAACAACGGGCGAGTCGGCGACTTTGTCCGAGGAAGAGCATAAACGCGTGATTACGCTTTGTGTGGAAGCGGCTAATGGGCGCGTGCCCGTCATTGCAGGGGCAGGGTCTAACGACACACGCGTCGCGGTCGAACTTGCGCAGCACGCAAAAGACCTTGGTGCAGATGCGGCGCTTGTCGTGACGCCCTATTACAATAAGCCAAACCAACGCGGTCTTTATGAACATTTCAAAGCTGTAGCTGAATCTGTAGATGTGCAAGTGATCGTCTATAATATTCCTGGTCGTAGCGTGATTGATATCAACAATGATACCATGGAAATGTTAGCATCAATGGAAAATGTGATTGGTTGTAAGGACGCGACAGGCGACATCACGCGCGTATCGGCCTTGATTGATCGCTGCGGTGAAGACTTCATTCAACTCTCTGGTGATGATGCAAGCTCATTTGGCTACCGCGCGCATGGCGGGCACGGCGCTATCTCTGTGGGCTCCAATATAGCCCCCGAGGCCTATGCAAAAATGCAGAACCTTTGTGACGAGGGAAACTATACTGAGGC
>CALLME010000257.1 GCA_938007945.1 uncultured Caulobacterales bacterium | reverse complement strand
TCGCGGTCATTATTATCAACAACCACAAGCGTCAGTCCGTCAAAGCGTGCCGCATCAAGGCGCTCTTGCGGGATATGCAGCGTAACAGTTTCTTCGCGCACACACCGGTAATTGGTCGTCACGACAGAGCTGCTCACGCGGTTAAACCCAGCTTGCATAGGGAAGAACTCCATCTGCTTACCACGTCTTGCGCGATTGATATTTTTAAAACTACGGTCAACGGCGCGGTCAAGCTTGCGGCTTTCGCGTCTTTGCGGCCGAGGTTTTGAGACAGGTTTTACATTCGTTTTTCGGCTTTGCGCCCGATTATTTTGCGGGCGGCTTTCACGTATGCGGGGCGCTTGAATGCGTGGAGCTGGGGCCGAAATTGTCGGCGCGGAACGTGTGACAGGGCGCGGGGGTGATCCTGCGGGATTTGTGCGTCTGTTAGAGCCAGAGACAGTTTCACGAATAGCAGGACGACCTGTGCGCGAGATAGGTTGACGCGTTGTATTAGAGAGCGGGTTACTGCCGCGCCCCCGGGCTCTGATACCGACTTCAGGCCGACTATCGCGGTCGCGTGCAGATCCGCGCCTCTCATTCAGTCTGTCGCGTGCGCGATCACGGCCTCTGTCACGATTGGTGCGCGTGTTGCGGCCTTCAGGCTGTGCGTCACGACGACCATTGCTTAAGGGGTCGCCGTAAACGACGCCGCGTTGGCGCTGATAAGACCTATTCTCACGGCTACCACCAATGACTGCATTTGCACCGCTATGGCGTGTGCGGGCATTTTCGCGCCGCGTGCCTCCGCCATTTTCTGCACCATTACCTGAATTATTGCCTGACCCAGAATTGCCGCGTGTGCCACGCCCATCTCCACGCCCGCCGTTGTAACCACGTGTCCCGCGTCCACTGTAACCGTAGCCATATCCATAGCCTGAGTCATATCCGCCATGGCCTGAGTCATATCCATAGCGTGAGTCATATCCGCCATAGCCTGCACGTTTACGCCATCCGCTCCAACCCGAGAAAGGGCGGTGACGCGAGCGCCCGCTCCAATAACCACGGTGGCCGCGATAACGTGGCAGCAACATATAGAGGCCTGCGAGATAGCCATAGCTGTCATAGCGGTCATAATAATCATCTTGGTAGACAACCTCTGTTGTATTGGAGGCACAGTCGAGCGTTTGCACGTCTTGCTTTGTGCGGGCGACAGGATCGCCTGACACATAAAAAGCGCGCTCATAGCCGCGAAGATCATAGGGGTCGTCAGAGGGGCTCGTATAGATCATTTTCAAATCTAAATAAGCCCCGCCGACCACACGCGCCCCGTCAATCGTCGTCTCAGAGGGTCCCGTCCGCAGTGCCGCAGTGCCCGCCACAGTCTCGTCTTGTTCAAACGGGTCAAATGTCGGCGCTGTCGCAATGCTCACACCCGTGCGCGAGTCATAGCTGCGCGCCGTATCAGCGGCAATCTGCTCCGCAGGGATATCTGGGAGGAAGGTAATTTCCGCCGCGCTCGCAGGCACGATGAGGCTTGCAGACAAACAAAGCGTGGCGAGAAAAGTTTTCGGCAAATGGGGCATTTTATATATCATAAGTTCTCTTACTATAGCAGGATTGAGGCCAAGCTGAAAGCGCCGTTCACATACCGTTCACATACACAAAGAGCAGGGCTTCATTTTGTCGCCTAATTCTTAGGATTACGCGCGCTGTTATCGCCCGACGGACCTTGCGCCTGTGTGCAAGTCACATATAAGCAAGTGAGTATATTTCATCGCAAAGAAGGCTATCATGAGCGGAACAAAAATCGACGGAAAAGCTTACGCTGAAAATCTACGGCACCGCGTGGCGGACGCTGTTAAAAGCTTGCCAAGCCAGCCAACTCTCGCTGTTGTACTTGTTGGCGAAGACCCAGCTAGCCAAGTTTACGTCGCGAATAAAGCCAAATTTACGGTTGAGACAGGCATGCGTAGCTTGGAGCATAAACTCCCTGCACAGACGGATGAAGACACACTTATCCGCCTTGTGCGCACGCTAAATGAAGACCCAGAAGTGGACGGCATCCTTGTGCAACTCCCGTTACCCAAAGGACTAAATTCTGACCGCGTAATTGCTGAAATTCATCCCGATAAAGATGTAGACGGCCTGACTGAGGCGTCCGCAGGGCGGCTTTCGCTTGGTAAGCCAGGTCTGCGCCCGTGCACGCCGACGGGCTGTGTCATGCTCGCCAAAGATCAACTGGGCGATTTATCGGGCAAACATTGCGTTGTCTTGGGCCGTTCTATCCTCGTCGGTAAACCTGCGGCGCTATTATTTCTCGAACAAAACTGTACGGTCACCATTGCGCATTCGCGTACAAAAGACCTACCCGCCGTTTGCCGCGAAGCTGACATCCTTGTGCCCGCCGTGGGGCGTCCGCAAATGGTACAATCCGATTGGATTAAGCCGGGCGCCTGCGTGATTGACGTCGGGATTAACCGCGTAGATAGCCTAAAGAACCCTGGCAAAACGCGTCTTGTCGGAGATGTGAATTATTTACCGTCCAAGAAGATCGCGGGCTCTATCACACCTGTGCCTGGAGGCGTTGGTCCTATGACGATTGCTTGCTTACTACGCAACACTGTCATCGCCGCCTGTATGCGCCGCGACTGGGACGTGCCGTCAGTTTTGGATTTTTAAAGACTTACGCCAACTGTAATTATCTAAAGTTTAAGGTGCAGGAAGCGCTATCATGCCCTAGAGCGCAGCTATGAAGTATTTCTCTATCGCACTCGCCTCATTATTATTTTCGCCCGTCACAGCGCTCGCACAAGAGAGTGCGGCAGCTGATCCCTTCGCGACCGAGCGACTTGGCGGTGACAGCCCGACTGAGCGCCCCCAGAGAGAGCAGGGCAGCAGCACGCAGCGCGCGCTTATTCCGCTGGGCTTGCTTTATGCGAGCTTTGACGTTGACCAAAATTATGCTGTGTCACGCGCTGAGTTAGACAGGGGTATTGAGCAGAGCTTTGACGCGGCTGATCGTGACAGTAGCGACCACCTAAGTCTCGTCGAGCTTGCGGCTTGGCGTGAAGCCGTGCTTGGCTCGCGTGACCTTCTGCCGGGTAATACGCAATTTGACCGTAATTTTGACAGTCGCGTTGAGCGGGCCGAATTTGGCTCACTCTTAAACGATTTATATAAGAGCTTTGACCGCGATAAAAATGGCGCGTTAGACTTTGCGGAAATGTCTCGCCCTGTTCGCCAAGCGGCGCGTCCCAAATCTGAGCGTCGCGAACGCATCCCGCAGCGTCAAACCCGCGGGCAGCGTCCAAGTCGATAAATTTCTTTCGGCTAAGACCCCAAATTTTAACAGGATTAGCGCGTCAACTCACATTGGCTACAGGTTACGGTCGTCTCCCTTGGCGTGCCCTTTTGACGGTTTTTGCTTGTGTTTTGCGTAAAACACGGCACTCTTGCTGTCAATAAGACCATAATTAGGGAGAGACATCATGGCTAATCTACTATTTTCGCCCAGCGGCCGCATTGGGCCCAGCGCCTTTTTAAAAGGGATGGGAATATTAGCTATCATTTTCGCAATTGTTATAATGATTTCCTATTTTAATTTCCAACTTGGCGGCGTTTTATTTTTACTTAGCGGTGTCTTTTTGATTCCGATGTTCTTTCTAATCATCAAACGGCTTCATGATTCTGGAAAGTCTGGCTGGCTGAGTATTTTATTTGTATTCCTTACAATGATTATCGCATTCACACTTTACAGCGTTGTAGGTAATTTCGGCGCAGGTGACGCGACGAACGCCATGACCGAAGCGATGGAAGAGCTTATGCTTAGCGGTGCGAGCTTTACGGAAATTGCAATGGCATCACAGGAATTAACGACTGAATACGGTCAGGCGGCGGCGAAAGAAACAACACCGCTCTCTGCTGTTGGGGCGTTCATCGGCACATTGCTCAGCGCGTTTTTGATAAACCTCATCCTCAAACAGGATCCGCACGACAATCAATATGGGCAACCGCCACTCGCATAGGTCGTGCCCAGAAATAGAATGATAGCCCGTCAGTTTTGGCGGGCTTTTTTATATAAATACTTAAATTAAATGAGTCGGGCCAAAGGTCTTGGCAACAGCCTCACGCAAAGCGGCATCGACTTTGCTCATATCAGCATTCTTACCTAAGGCGGCAAGGCTGGCGACGCCATGTTCGGAAATCCCGCAAGGGATAATCCCACCAAAGTGGGAGAGGTCTGGCGCGACATTAATCGCGATACCGTGAAAGCTCACCCATTTTTTTAAGCGCACACCTATCGCCGCAATTTTCTCTTCGCGCCCATCTTCACGCGTGACCCAAACGCCGATGCGCCCCTCTCGTCGCCCCGCCTCGACGCCACGCATTGAGAGTGTGTCAATTATGACTTGTTCAAGACCAGAGACAAAACAACTGACGTCGCGTCCGCGTGTTTTCAAGTCGAGCATGAAATAAGCCACGCGCTGTCCTGGCCCGTGATAGGTATATTGCCCGCCGCGTCCGCTTTCAAAAACATCAAATCGTGTGGGATCAACAAGGTCGCTTTCCTTGGCGCTTGTCCCTGCGGAATAAAGCGGCGGATGCTCAACAAGCCAGATAAGCTCGCGCGCCTCGCCCGCCGCAATCTTCGCCGCCCGCGCTTCCATTTTTGCAACCGCGGCAGGGTAGGGCGTCAGCCCGCCCGACACTTCCCATTCAATTGGATTTTGCGTCAGCAGTTTGACGCGCCCTGACACAGCTTTCGTTTCTACGTGACAAGTCGTGGGAGCGGTCATCAGAGGCTATTTAAAGACGATTTCAATATCTTCGAAAGCGTCCACCATGACTGCTCTGAGCTCTGGGTGCTCATCTGCGATACGGCCCGTCTCGGACAGAACGCGCATTTGGGCTTGGGCGAACTCTTGCATGGACTTCATGGTTTTGACGCTCAGTTTTAGGTCATTATCACCAAGATTGTTGATGCGTTCGCCGACGGCGCGGAGTTGCGGGCCAAGCGCGCGTATTTCCGCGACGGCGATTTGCGCGCTTTCTTCATCTTTAACATCCGCTAGTACATCCGCGAGTTGATTGCTCTGCACGGTCGCTGTGCTCATCAACTCTGTCGGTGACATAGTGGCAATGGCGGCGACATCGACCTTGGTCGTTTTTAGCGCCACTTCGGCGCGCTTCTCGGCTATGACTTCGGGGGCGGTTTGCACGTCTGCGTTCCCGCAGGCGCAAAGGGCGGCACCCATCAAGATTGAGACCACGAATTTGGGGCTATTTTTAAAGTATGTCATAATGTCTCCTGCGTTGCGCGTGAGTGTAACGCGCGCATGCGCCCTTGACCAGAGCCTGTAGAGTTTCGCGGTATACCTCATGACTTATTTTTTATCACGCCGCCCTGCAAAAAGGCTTGCGCATAGCGTCGCGACATTGCTAAAGCGCGCACCTACCTGCTTACGAGCATAGTGCGGCCGTGGCGGAATTGGTAGACGCGCAGCGTTGAGGTCGCTGTGGGGTAACACCCGTGGAAGTTCGAGTCTTCTCGGCCGCACCACTTTCCTGACATTGCAAAGAACGTAAGCCTTTGAAAAGTCTCGGAAAATCTCTCTTTCCTGTACTTTCCATACGCTAACTCGCGCGATTTGCCTAACTTCTTGCCTTACAATTGGCACGACAGGAGATGGCTATATGAGGTCGATTCAGCGTCCAGATCAGTATCTAAAACTACGCAATGACATATGGCATTATGTGCGCCGCGTCCCGAAAGCGGTTCGCCACATTGATGAGCGCGTCTTGATTTACCGTTCTCTTGAAACGGACAGCCGTAAAGTCGCACGACAGCGCCGCGATATATGCGCCGCCGCAGACGACCAGCGCTGGAGTGAGATAACGCCCAGCAGGTTCGGAACGCCTTCGCCTGATGCCGTCATGAAGGACTTACAGCAGCGGGCACAAGCCTTTGGCTTCACTTACATGCCAGTCTCTGAAATCGTGGACAAATTGAACGGTGAACAGATTGTGCAGCGCGTGACGGCACTCGGCCCAATCAACGGCCCTCTATCGCCAAAACAGCAACGGGATGCGGATGCACTCCTTGGTTTGGCTGAAACACCAAAGGTAAAAATAAGCCAAGCCTTAGAGCTATATCTAAGCGAGATTGCGCTGGACGAGCAGACAGGCAAGTCACCTGAACAGCTTAAGACTTACACCAAGGTCAAACGCCGCGTCGTGGCGAACTTTATCAAACTCAATGGTGATATGGATATGCTTGAGATAGGCCGCGATGAAGCACGGAATGTCTACCGCTTCTGGGCAGACCGCGTTCAGCCCAAGGGCGACCAGAGGCCTTTGAGTGGGAGCAGCGCGAACCGTGACCTCGGAAACTTGCGCAAGCTCTACCGCCGATATTTTGAACACATAGGGGATGAGAACCGACAAAACCCGTTTCGTAATTTACGCTTTGCCTCGCCCAAACTCAAACAAGTGCAGCCGTTTAGTGATGATTGGGTCAGGTCGAAAATTCTTGCGCCTAATATGTTCAAAGGGCTAAACCGAGAAGCGGCTTTGCTCTGTTTCGCTATGATTGAGACGGGATGTAGGCCAAGCGAGCTTGCTAATATTGAGCCAGAAAATATTCGTTTGGACGATGAAATTCCGCACATCCGTATCAGATCAAGCTCTAAACGCGCACTAAAGTCTACCGCATCTGTGCGCGAAATTCCACTTGTCGGAGTATCGCTTGAAGCGATGAAACGTGCTCCAAATGGCTTCCCGCACTATCAAGATAGAGGCTACCTCTTGTCGCAAACTCTCCTAAATGGCTTCAAAGTTAGAGAACTTTTGCCGACAACGAGTCACAGAATTTATAGTTTCAGACACAGCTTTGAGAAACGAATGTTGGAGGGCGGGCTGGACTATGGCCTACGCTGTACACTTATGGGCCACCGCAATCCGCGCCCTGAATACGGCGATGGAGGCTCGCTCGCCTACCGCCGTGATGAGATGTTGAAAGTTATTCATCCTTTGGGTGAGGAGCTTTTGACGGGTTTTCCTTTTACTAGCTAAGCTGATTTTTTGACATCTACTTAGTGCATCTCAGTAAAATTATTGCTGTTCTTAATCATCTTTTGCGTCGTTAAAGGCTTGGATGACTAGTCTTGATTTTTTGGCAATTTCTTTACCGCTAGACTGTTCCAGTTCTAAAACTCTCTCATAAGCTTCATCATGATTGAAGAATAATTCAACGTTCTCACGTTTTAGTGGGTAGTAAACACCTCTATTACTGCTGTTAGTCCAGCCTCTCAGTCCGAGAAGTACATCGAGGAACGTTTCGTCATTTTGCACTGGTGTAGCTAACCAGTTCCTAACTACAGTATAGCCATCAGGAACAGCCTGCGCCCAAGCATAAAGAATATTAGAAAAATTGGTCGCTTTTAGAACGTCTTGAATTGGTCGAGCATGTATGTTTTCCACGTAACTTGAAATGATTATATCTACTTCTTCTCTAGTAAAACGCCACAATTGTTCTGGGTCTGCTTGCTTGCCATATCGCCCTTGCGCGAAGGTTTCACGCCGAACAATTTGAGATAGCCACCCGATAGACTCGCCTGTGGCGAACATAGCCTCAAGCGTCTCATTGGAAATTTTTTCTGTATTCTCAAGGAGCGTGTAAAAAATACGTTGACCAGTTTCTAGCACGCCCATACGGCCCCATTCCCCGCGAGTACCTTCACGCGCAGCTTCATCAAGCGTATTGGCCAATACAACCATGAGATTAACTTGACTCTCGGGTGATAGTGAATTCAGCGCAGCGCCTTCAAGACGTTGGAAAAATAGGTCTGCTTTAGATACTCCAGCTTGAGAAGCCTGCCCGCAGAGATCGTTTGCGAACTTTATCGCAGCTACTAAATTTGTTTCAAGAAGTGTGAAGAAGTCACGCAAAGCATCTTCATTTAGAGCATTGAGGGGTTTTGAAAGTGCAAAGTAGTAGCGATAGTGGCTGGGGCTTCCGAGCCGTTTTGAGTCAATAAATTTTGATAAATTCCCTACGCTAATACCCTGCAGGCAATTCCATTTTCGGTCGTTCATATTACCAGTTTTGTCTAGCCCTGGAATAGTCAATCCAAAGCGATATAGCGCCAAATCCACATCTTCGACCTTCTTTTCTTTGCGGATAATTTCTACAAGTTCGGCAGCGATTTGGAGCTTATTTTCAGAATTTATTCGCCCGTTTTCATTCACTAAAGAACCTATAAGTGTCATGTAGTTCTCTACCCAAGAGTAAAGTTCTTCATTTCTAAGTCGTATCAATTGAAGCCAAATCATGTCTCCTAAATCGATGTTATCCAAAGAAGCTCCAGCATACAGCCGCAAGGCATTTAGTGCGCGTTTAACATCCCGTGGAGTTCGCAAAGATGTTCCACCTTGCCCATCAATTGCCGAATTTATACGTTCTCCAGCGCTAATATCAGTACCTGTTGTAGCCTTGTTTAGGTAGTCAGGGAACAACTCTTCGACCCCTGCTCGAAACAATCGGCGTAACGCAAAACTCTCTGGTTGAGGAACTCGAAAAGTGACTTGAACTATCTTATCAATGTATCGATCTTCCTCTGAAAGACTGAAGGCCTTTGCAAGATTTTTCGTTAAAATGTCTCGTGCATAGCTTAAAACGTACACAACATTTGGAAAATCTCCGACTGCCCGTACGAGGCGGACTACTTCCCCAACATCCTTTGGCTCCAAACGGTCGAGATCATCTATGAATACTATAATTGCGACGGTCGAGTTTGCGTAGTTCCGCTTTGATATTCTCTCGTTGATCGTTGAGCGGTGTCTTTCTAACGAGCGCTGAACCGTCACTGCCTACCTTTTTCAACGCCTCTCCAGCTTCTGACGCCCATGGAACTCCTACTAAACCAACGACTTTGGCAGCGTTACCTGCCCAAACAAGTTGGCTGCCATATTTCTCTATTTGATCCCCTAAACGCGATTTGTCAGCTATGTTAAGCTGTTTGCGTCCTCCTCTCCACCAAGGCTTCTGAGGGGTCGTTTTCGTGTCTAGTATAGTGTCGGCAGCACCAGCAATCTCACCAAATAATTGGCTTAAAAGTGCGTCGCGAGAACTAATAAGCCATGGTGAAAAATGGACTATTTCTGGAGCAGGTTGAGATGTTTTTAGGTGGCCCGCTATTAAGTTGATCAAGCTTGATTTGCCCGAACCCCACACTCCCTCTAGCCCTATAACAAAGCCTTCTGGGCTTGCTGATTTCAGTATTGCTTCAGCAACTTTCTTTGCAGGCCCATCAAACCCTAGCTGGTCTTGTGTCATTTTTTGAACCGGACGATCATCCGCAAATTCATTTGCCATAAGCACTATCCTGAAAGTTGTTGCTTTTAATCTAACACTCAATCGCTAACACTCCAACAGCACAGTTTGCGAGCAGTAAGTTCGCCCTAGGTCGCCGCTTTGCGGCGAGTCCAACGCCCCTGCCTCCGCTCGTGAGGGCGGCTCCAGCAGGCGCGTCGGACGGCACTATTTTGAGACAGCGTAATTAATTAGATAGGTTTGGAGCTTGGGGAGAGATTAAGAAAGAAAAGAGCTTTAGCAAGATAAAGCGAACCGCCCTTTTGGGGGCACCCCGCCACTGCCGTGGCCTTCTGCGGTTATGATCGGCCCACCGGGCCGCTCATTGCTAGGCACTACCTTTGAAGCGCTAAAGCTCTG
>CALLME010000256.1 GCA_938007945.1 uncultured Caulobacterales bacterium | reverse complement strand
GCGCTTAAAGCTAAGCTTAAAAAATCGGCAGGTAAAACTGTCACAGTCGAAACGACAGTTGATCCTGACCTGCTGGGCGGATTTGTCGTACAGATTGGCTCCCGCCTTTATGATAATTCCCTCAAGACTAAGCTTGAGGATCTCCGTTTAGCCCTCAAAGACGCATAGTCGAACTTCAGGAAGAGGACCGTCCCATGGATATTCGCGCCGCTGAAATTTCCAGCATACTCAAAAAACAAATCAAAGGCTTCGGCACAGATGCCAAAGTCTCAGACGTCGGCCAAGTGCTGTCCGTCGGTGATGGTATTGCCCGTATTTACGGCCTCGACAGCGTTCGCGCCGGCGAAATGGTAGAATTCCCAGGCGGCATTAAAGGCATGGCGCTAAACCTCGAAAGTGACAACGTCGGTGTCGTTATCTTTGGTGATGATCGCGGTATTAAAGAAGGCGACACAGTCAAGCGTCTCGGCGAGATTGTGGACGTGCCTGTCGGTAAAGAGCTTCTCGGCCGCGTGGTGAACCCACTTGGTGAGCCGATTGACGGCAAAGGCCCGCTCAAAGCTAAGCAACGTAGCCGTGTTGACGTCAAAGCGCCCGGCATTATGCCGCGCCAAGGCGTTCATGAGCCCGTGCAAACAGGTATTAAGGCGATTGACGCGCTTATCCCAGTGGGCCGTGGCCAGCGTGAGCTTATCATTGGTGACCGCCAAACAGGTAAAACAGCAGTGGCCGTTGACGCTATCCTTAACCAAAAAGCCGCTTTCGATGAAGGCCGCGACAATGACAAACTTTATTGTATCTATGTCGTGATTGGCCAGAAGCGTTCAACAGTGGCGCAGCTCGTCAAAACGCTCGAAGAAAACGGCGCGATGGATTATTCAATCGTTGTCGCCGCGACAGCGTCTGACCCAGCGCCTCTACAGTATCTTGCCCCATTTGCGGGTTGCGCGATGGGCGAGTATTTCCGTGATAACGGCATGCACGGTCTGATTATCTATGATGATTTGTCAAAGCAGGCTGTGGCTTACCGCCAAATGTCACTTCTTCTTCGCCGCCCACCCGGTCGTGAAGCTTATCCGGGTGACGTGTTCTATCTTCACTCCAGACTTCTTGAACGCGCCGCGAAATTGAACGCAGATAACGGCTCTGGCTCTTTGACAGCGCTGCCGATTATTGAGACACAAGGGAATGACGTGTCGGCCTTTATTCCGACCAACGTGATTTCGATTACAGATGGTCAAATCTTCCTTGAAACTGACCTCTTCTTCCAAGGTATCCGTCCTGCGCTTAACGTGGGTCTCTCTGTGTCACGCGTGGGCTCATCTGCTCAGATTAAAGCGATGAAACAGGTTGCGGGTCCGATTAAAGGTGAGCTTGCGCAGTACCGCGAAATGGCGGCCTTTGCGCAGTTTGGTTCTGACCTTGACGCCT
The DNA here is from genome assembly GCA_938007945.1 of uncultured Caulobacterales bacterium. Taxonomy (GTDB): domain Bacteria; phylum Pseudomonadota; class Alphaproteobacteria; order Caulobacterales; family Maricaulaceae; genus Fretibacter. The sequence continues at coordinate 1,314 of CALLME010000256.1, read as the reverse complement.
CAACTCAAGCGCTACTTGCGCGTGGTGAGCGCCTGACAGAGCTTCTAAAGCAGCCGCAATTCTCGCCGCTTCAAGTGGAAGAGCAAGTTTGCGTAATTTACGCGGGTACACGTGGCTATCTTGATAGCGTACCTGTGAAAGCTGTGCAGAAATACGAAGCTGAGCTTCTTGCCCACCTGCGTGCTGACCAAAGTGGTCTTCTCAACGACATCGCGACAGGCAAAAAGCTGACTGACGAGATTGAAAACACGCTGAAATCTGTGCTCGACACGTTCACAAAGAACTTCGCCGCTTAAGACAAGTGAAGAGATTTGTTCTCATATCCTTGGCTTTAACTGCCTGCACAACATACGGTGACCCCTCACTTCTGGGAGGGGTAAAATCACAATGGCGTGCTGATGATAAGGTCGTGGTGGTGGCAAACGTAAATGCTGCAACGGCCATGACTAAAGGTTCAACTTATGCTACCGAAATGTCTTTGTTTCGTGCAGCAAAAGAGGCGAAAGGTAAGGGGTATTCCTCTTTTTATGCCGTGGACAATGTAGAGCAACAGCTTGCAATGGAATTGCGTGGTGAGTTACCAATACCAGCGGAAAAAGGCATGAAGCCCGTGGCGGCTAGCCATCCTAGTGGGTATAAAAACACAATTTATGTTATGACTTCGGACGCTTCTGGAGTTGGCAATAGCGCAAATTACTCTGTCGAAGATGTTCTACAGAAGTATAATGATAAGTTTGGAAAGAACTAATGGCCAGCTTGAAAGAGTTACAAAACCGGATCAAAAGCGTGAAAAACACGCAGAAGATCACCAAAGCCATGCAAATGGTGGCGGCGGCGAAACTGCGTAAAGCGCAGGACGCGGCGGAAAAGGCACGTCCCTACGGCGAGCGCATGGGCGCGATTGTTTCAAACCTTGCTTCTGGCATGGCAGGGGGCGGCGACGGACCGCAGCTTTTGGTCGGCAACGGTCAATCAGACACAGTTCTCCTTATTGTGGCGACCGCAGATCGTGGTCTTTGTGGTGGTTTTAACACCAATATCGTGCGTAAAGCGCGCGAAGAGATTGTAGCGCTGGAACGCGAAGGCAAGACTGTCAAAATCTACATGATTGGCAAAAAAGGCTATGATCAGCTTAACCGCCTTTATGGTGATAAGTTCGTCAAATATGTCTCGCTCAAAGAAGAGCGCACCCTTCACGCAGGCATTGCGCAAAATATCGGCAATGACGTCACAGAGATGTTTAACAACGGCGAGTTTGATGTCGCGAAGCTAATTTACTCTGAGTTTGAGAACGTGCTGACGCAAAACCCTGTC
>CALLME010000255.1 GCA_938007945.1 uncultured Caulobacterales bacterium | reverse complement strand
CATGTCTGGTGAGCGCAAAGCGCCGCGCGCGCTTCGTATTGGCTATTTCTCTCAAGATCAGCTTGATGAACTCACTGAGGGCGAAACTGTGCTCGACCACGTCACCAATAAGCTCCCTAAAGGTACGCCGCAGAGCCGTACACGCGCGAGTGCTGCCGCTATGGGCTTTTCTCATGCCAAGGTTGAGACCAAAGTCGAGAAGCTTTCAGGGGGCGAGAAAGTACGTCTACTGCTCGGGTTAATGTCGATTGATAAGCCGCATGTGCTTATCCTTGATGAGCCGACCTCTCACTTGGATATTGATAGCCGCGAAGCGCTGATTTACGCGATTAATGACTTTCCTGGTGCTGTGCTGTTGATTACCCACGATGTTTATCTCGCCGAGGCGACAGCGGATAGGCTATGGCTCGTCAATGACGGCAAAGCTAAACGCTATGATGGTGATTTAAGAGATTATAAAAAGCTCGTCATGGCGGCAGACAGATCGAAATAGTCTTTTCTAAGACTCTTGACCGCCCATATCTGCTAAATCTTGCAGCGTTCTGCCGGGACGAGCGCGCAAAATTACATAAGCAATCAAGCCAAATAGAAGCAGACAGACCACAGACGCCACATAAAACAAAACATAGGGCCGCAACGGCGCGCGCTTTTCCTCTAGAGACATCTCGGTCACCACGGCATAGTTCACGCCTTTGAAGGTTAGTGGCATAGCTGCTGCAATGCCTGCATCACCGTTCACTAATTTAACTTTTTTCAAAGACCTGCGACCTTCTAGGGCCTCTTTAACAACTGCATTTTCAACCTGAGTTGTAAGCATGGTATTTGTCTCGCTTAGACGCGCTTGATTTCGCATAAGCAAGTCTTCGCCGACAAGATAGCTTTGGCCTGTTTCACCGAGACCTTGGCTATGGGAGAGGACTTCATTGAAACGGTCAATAGGCACCTGTACTGCATAGACACCAATTAACTGTTTTTCCTCATCTACAATTTGACTGGCGAGAAAGGCGGCCGGGTCGCCTGCACTCGGCGCGTAGCCCTCAAAATCATCAAAAACAACAGCGTTATGATCGGCTTGCGATAGCGCGGCGCGGAATATTCGCCCAAGGCCAGTATCAGCATATATTGATCGGCCTGTTTGGAAGTTATAACCATAGTCATCTTCCTTCTCGACGGTGTAAACAAGGTTCCCCTCCAGATCAAAAATGAAGACATCATAATAGCCGTGGTGGCGGTTGAATTTATCAAGCGTGGGGTGAACTTCGGCATGGAAATTATTATAGTCTCGATAGACATCCGACAAAGACGTGGGGAGTTTTTTATAAATATATTCCTGACGGATGGCCTCTATTTCTTGTGGCGAAAATTCTTCCCAATCTTTGATAAAATTTTTGGCGTCTTTCACTATGTCAGGGTGGATTGACCAAAGCTTGACTTCGTTCTCAAGTGAGACGAAGAAACGCTTTAGGGTTTGGTCTCTCAGTTCCGTATAGGTTTCAAGACGCGATTCAAGTGCCGCGTTTTCGCGCTTCCAAATGTTTGAAAAATATAAGCTGAGAGCGACAAAACTCGCAATTGTTGCCAAGATAAGGCCAATCCGCAGACGCTTATTGAACCGCTGAATTTCACTTTGTCGCGCGGCGGTATCTTCAAGAATAATTTTCTTATGATCAATGCCGGGGGTGCGAAGACTTGGAATGCGCTGGTTCATGAGCGTTTTCCTTTTCTCCGCGCGGATGCTTTGCCGTTTTTATCTTTCACCACAGCAATCACAGCGTCGTTAAGTTCGTCCCAAGCAAAGGATAGAAAGTCAAATCCATTAGACGTCACGAGACCTTGTTCAAAATCGCGTAGGATACGCGCAAAAATATCCATCATGCGGTTGCGGTAAAAAGCGCCGCTTGGGTCAACATCATCAACAGCCGCGTTATAAACTTTGATAAGCTCACGGTTATAAGCGTCCACACGTTCCTTCTGGCGGCGAGTATTGAGATTTAGAAGTAGTGAAACTAAACCTGCGAGTAGGGTTAAGTAAAACGCCATAAGTTCCGCATTTTCCTGCAAGAAACTTGGCTCGTCTCTATCAAAGAAATCTCGTGTCCCTTTATGTAATGGGATAGCGGATTTCTCTAAGCTCGCTTCATCAGCCAGAAAACCTGCAAGCGGGGTGAAGTCTGACATTTCGCGTTGATAGTCATATATCAGCCGCGTCAGGCGTTCGATAACATCTTCAGGTACTGAGTTGCTCGCGACTAAAACGCGGTCAACGGTGGGCGCTTCTAGGTCGCTTGCGGGCACGGCAGGAAAGCCTGAATAAGACCCTGCAGGGATAAAGCCGGCCCGGATTGAGGGTTTTTCTAAGCTCAGCGCGCGTGACTGATTAATCGGCGTAATATTAATGCCGCCGTTCTGTATAATATCTGCAAGCGCATCATTGCCTGGCGCCCTTACGCGAAAAACAGCATCTACGGCGCGGCTCTCAAGCGCCCAAGCAGCTGCATTCGTCGACATAGTGACGGCTTTCATATCACTTTCTCTTAAGCCGTAATGCTTGGCGAGGAAGTAAAATGATTGATACTCGCCGCTTTGTTTATCGGGTAGAGCAATCGTTTTTCCGCGTAAATCCGAGACATTCTCAATCCCTGAATCAGAGCAGACTAAGAGCTGATAAGTGTCTGGATAAAGAATTGTTACAAGCCGTGTTTGCGAGCCGATTTTGGTGTCGGCCAGCTCAGCTGCGAGCTGCAAATGACCTTCATGCATCATCTTATTGTTTTGCTCAGACCCAGCCGTTTCTGCGACAACGATTTTAAGCTTGGGGTCGTGACGTTTGGCAATTTCTGAGAGGGCGCTGCCGAGGACATAGCTGTCACTACCCTTTTCACCCGCGCCCATGACAAGAACATGCTCTTTGTTCATGTCCACCCATTTTACGCTGGCGGCAAGCGTACCAAACCCTACAGTTAAGAGGCCTATGGCTAAAGCGATACGCATCAAATAATTACCCAACATTCTCACTTACCTTATGCACCCGCCTTAGTTGCACATTCAGGCGATTTTAGTCAAGAAATCTAAATGCCGATTCATCGCGTACATTTCTAAAAGACACATCAGACTTTTTTACAAAATGCTCGACAAAGTAATGCTTTGTCTTAAAGTAATGCCAAATTTCGAAGGAGTTCTTATAATGAAACACGCACATATCCTTTCAACCACCGTTCTGGCAATAGCTCTCGCGGCTTGCGGTAATTCTGTCGATACAGACAAAGCAGCCGAAATGGCGGATAAAGCTAAGAATGCAGCTGCTGATGTCGTTAATGATGCTAAAAAAATGGTTGAGGGCGAGCTTTGCACAACATTTGGACCGCAAACACCGCGCGATATCTCAAGCGTGTCTGGTCTCAACACGATGACATTCCCAATGGCGCCTGCCGCGTCAGAACTGAACCTGTGTAATATTCACACACACACAAATGCCGAGCATAAAGGCCCTGGCTTTAATGTCTTTGTTAATGACAGTGACAATGGCGGCTATGCCTGTAACGGCACAAGTGAGCTAACAGCGGCAGAACTTACGCCTGTTGAGAATGCGGTTTACGGTGACGTCAAGCCGGGCGATACAATTGAAGTTCACTGGGTTCACACAAGCTGTGACATCATACCAGGTGAAGGTCTGGGGTCTTGCTTGTCAGATACATGCCAAGACCCGCTCCTGCGCGTGGAAGCACAAACATTCCTTGTCGTAAATGATGGCAGCGCAGCCAACTTTATGGACTTTGCTTATGGCGGCAATATGGTCGGCGGAAAGCACCAAGCCAAAGCCATCCCAACGGGTACAGGCACGCCCGTCGTGTTCCGCGGCTCAACAACAGGGCCAAGCTATGACCAATCAACTTGCTCGCCAATGAAAGTAACATGGAGCGTGCGCCCGCAATGTACGAAAGTTGACATCAATTCGCTCAATGCATGGGCGGCTAGCGGTAATGTCTTTAATGAGAAAAAATCTCACGGCGTTCGTCAGCTTGTGACTGCGCCAGAGCTTCTATCGCCTATCCAATAGGCTTCGTTCAATTAGATTTAAGGCCACATGCATTTCGGTGCGTGTGGCTTTTTTTGTGAGCGTTACTCTGCTGCCTTCTTTTCGTAATAGCTTTGCAAAACATCCCACGCCAGTTTCTTCTCACCTGTCTCTGACACCAGCCCCTTGCGGTTCCAGTCATCTTGAATGCCGCCGAGTTGCCGACGCGGGGAGAGGAAGTCTTTAAGTATCCACGGCGATATACCCGCGAGCCCGTCAATATTATCCGCCATTTGCAGATTATAATCATAGACAGTCGCTTGGAACTCTTCTGTCCAAATTTCGCCGGCGTCACCGCGCAAGCCCGCTTTCGCGCCGCCGCCCATTTCACTCATGATGATGGGTTTGTCATAGCCTGATTTCCAGACTTTTTTCGCGCAATCTTCCAAAACGGCCCAGTACCACCCGCAATAGCTATTGATGCCAATCACATCGAGTTTCTCTGCTAAAGGGTCTTCCAACACGATTTCATTTTCTGACATAGAATGTGTATCGATGGCCGCTGTTATAAGACGCGTATTGTCCATCCTACGGGCTTTGTTGATGAGGCGACCAAGGAAACTATGGCGCTCATCAGAAAGCGGCGTTTCATTCGCGACTGACCACATAACAATAGAGGCGCGGTTTTTATCACGCGTCATCATTTCAACGAGTTGTGTTTCGGCTTTACGGTACACAGCCTCATCCCCAAATAGCACAGTCCAATAGACAGGAATTTCGGACCAGACCATCAGGCCAAGTTCATCCGCCATTTTTACCATCGCTTCATTATGCGGATAATGGGCGAGGCGTACGAAATTTGTCCCAAGGTCTTTGGCAAGCTCAAGCGTAGCGCGCGCATCGGCTTTGCTATGGGCTCGACCAGCGTGCAGAAGCGACTCCTCATGAATACTAATCCCGCGCATGAAAACAGGTTTTCCGTTGAGCAGGACTTTGTCGCCTTCAACTGTAATTGTCCGAAAACCGATTTTATCACGCAGCGTGTCCGCGTCATAAGACAGCGAGACATCATACAGCTTGGGTCTCTCAGGTGACCAGAGCTTTGGCGAAGCGGGGAGGCTGAACGCCAGAGTTCCGTTTTCGCTGACCGCAAAAGTTTCTGAAATCCCTAATTCTTTAATGGTCAGTGTTACAGGCGCATTGTGTGTCGCGGCGCTCACAGTCACAGTACCCTTGATCGTGCTCATATCTGAGGACAGGCTAAGTGTATAATCAATAATATGCGTGTCTGGAATCACAGCGATAAATACAGAGCGGGTGATGCCGCCGTAATTCCACCAATCAGTGTTCACAGTCGGGACTTGGTCCCGGGCACGACTGTTATCGACTTTCAGGACAATAAAGTTTTCGCCGCTTTTGACAAACTCAGAAATATCAAATTGAAATGAAGTGAAGCCGCCTTCGTGCTCGCCAACTTTTTCACCATTCACATAGACAATGGCATGATAATTCACCGCCCCAAATTGAACGATGTATTTTTGCCCCTCACGTTTTTGCAGGTCAAAATAGCGTTGGTACCACAACGTGCCTTCGTAATAATAAAGTTCGCGCTCTTGCGTGTTCCAATCACCTGGCACGGTGAGCTTAGGAGACGTGTCAAAATTATACTCAACAAGGTCGCGCGGCCCCTCCTTTTTTTGATTTTTGAAAAAGCCGTTATCATGTACTTGGTAGCGGTAATTGTAATAGCCGTTTTCATAAGGGTCGATAATCCGTGCCCATTTACCGTCTAAGCTCTGCGTTTTCCGCGCATTGAGATTTTGGATGTAATTAATAGGTGCAACTGGGGCTTGGGGCTGCGCCGATAAATTCGCATCTGGAGAATTTTGAGAGGTCGTCGTTTCTGATGTGCAAGCTATCAAGACAAGCGCCGCAAGACTCGCAATAAATCCAAAAAGAAACCGCATGAAAATCCCCTTCGTTTCGCGTGCAACACCACGCCTCACGCTTATATTGCCTGAGTCTGTCGCGCGGCGCTAGGGGGTGTAGACGCTTTGCCCCGCCACGAAACTTCGGACGCATTTGCCCGTCATGCGGCGACCATCAAACGGTGTATTTTTGCTCTTAGACAAAAGCTTATCCGCGTCGCACACCCACGGTTTGTTGGGGTCGATGAGGATAATATCGGCTGGCGCGCCAACGCCCAGATGCCCGCTCTCTAACCCGAGAAGTGTAGCTGGATTTATGGTCAGTGCCGTAAGAAAAGCGGTGAGGTCCAGCGCACCCATGGCGACTTGTGACAGCCCGCCTGCGAGCAGAATTTCTAGCCCGACTGCGCCAGCGGCCGCGTCTGCATAGGGCAGGCGTTTTTCGCCTGCGGGATGCGGGTCGTGGTCACTGACAATGACGTCGATTGTGCCGTCATTTACAGCCTCTAGCAAAGCCATACGGTCCGCCTCATCACGTAGCGGTGGGTCGAGCTTGGCAAAGCTGCGGTAATCGCCAATATCGACTTCATTGAGGCAAAGGTGATTAATCGACACACTCGCGGCGACTTCTAGGTCACGCGATTTGGCGCGGCGTACGACTTCTAGGGCTTCGCGAGAACTGATAAGATCAATCAAAAGCCGCCCACCTGTTAGCTCAGCTAGCGCGACATCGCGCTCGGCTATTAAGCGCTCTGCCATAGCGGGCGCAGCGGTCAAGCCAAGGCGAGACGACATATCTGATTCATGCGCGACAGCGCCTTGCGACAGGCTTGGGTCCATCGCACGGTTGGAAATCAGCGCGTTAAAATTGGCGGCATAAGACAGCATGCGCCGCATCGTGCGCGCGTCTGAAACGGGACGGTTGCCGCTAGCAAACATAACCGCGCCCGCCTCTTGCATAAGTCCAATTTCAGACAGGCTTGCCCCGTCAAGATTTTGTGTGAGCGCCCCTGCGACGCGCACATTCACCGCGCAATCCGCTTCGCCGCGCCGCGAGATATAATCAACCAGCGCCGCCGTATCAATGACAGGTTTTGTGTCTGGCGTAATGACGAGCGTGGTCACGCCGCCTGCCGCTGCCGCCCGTCCTGCAGTTGCTAATATCTCTTTGCTTTCGCGGCCCGGCTCGCCCGCTTGCACGCGCATATCAATGAGGCCAGGGGCCGCTATGAGGCCGCCTGCCTCAATCACTTCCCCACGTGGGCTGGCGTCAAAGCCTTCGACGATTTTACCACCTTCAAAGACGATGACACCTTCGCCGTCATAACCGCTTGCAGGATCGATAATCCGCGCGTTTATAATTGAGGTTACGCTCATGCCTTGGCCCTCGCGTCTTGCGCCTCTGACAGCGCGTGTAAAATTCCCATCCGCATGGCGACGCCTGTCTCGACTTGTTGCGTGATCAGGCTCACATCTGGGTCGTCGGCTATCGCGC
>CALLME010000254.1 GCA_938007945.1 uncultured Caulobacterales bacterium | reverse complement strand
GATAGCGCAGAGCTTTCGCTTAATGGCAAAGCCTTAGGCAAGAAAAAACGCGATATCAAAACATATCCTGCCTCTGGCTTAACATGGGATGTGGAATTTAAAGAGGGTACAAATACGCTCTCTGTCGACGGCTTTGACACGGACGGAAAGGTTACAGCAGAACACGAATATGACCTGACTTACGTGACTGAAAAAGCGGGTAAGATGGTCGATATCGTTTTGACGGCAACGCCAAATAATGATGGCTCTTATACAATTTTTGCCGAGGCGCAGGACAAGAACGGTCTGCGTGTCACGAGCATGAATAATCGCGCTTATTTCACAGTGGATGGCGGGGGGCGCTTTCTCGCTAAACAAGGCACGCCGATGGGCAGCCAAACGCGGGAACTCGCCAATGGTACGGCTTCGATAATATTCTATCCAGGCGAAACTAAGTCTGTCATAAATATACAAACGCAGGATTATCGCGGCTATTACATCACGGTGCCTGGCACAGGGAGTTAGTGTGAAATATCTACTGACTTCGATGGTATCTGCTTTGGCGCTAAGGTCTTGCTCTGCGGCTGAGAACTCAGCGAGTTAAACGGCGGCACTACTAAATATGTCATCATCTACCTCACATCGAATAACGCAGACGCCCCTGCGAGCATCCTTCAAGAAGGTGATTTTGCTTATTTGCCAAACCTCTTGACACAGGCCCGCAGACTTATGAAATCATATGTAATAGTCCGATGCGTGGCTCGCTGTTTTAGATGAAGGAATAGAATATGATTGACCCGATTAAAGCTACCTCCGCCGCGCTCGTGAAAGCGCGTCAAACATTGACGCCGCTTGCAGGCTTCCCAACGGAACTCCCCGCAGATTTAGATATGGCCTATGCCGTGCAGGCACAATCCATCGCAGATTGGCCAGATGAGGTTGTGGGGTGGAAGGTCGGCGGCGTACCACCACATCTCCAAGATGAATACAAAGCCGAGCGCATGGCCGGGCCTATCTTCAAGCAAATGGTCAAGAATTGTGCCGATGGAGAGACAGTCGATATGGGATCTTACCCTGGCGGATTCGTGGCTGTCGAAGGGGAATATATCGTATTTCTAAAAGATGTCGCGAATTTACCTGACCGTGACGTTACGCTTGACGATATGGCAAAAGTTGTAGACCGCATTCACATCGGCGTAGAAATCGCGAGTAGCCCGATGAAACTCGTCAATGCCCTGGGGCCTCTCTCAATCGTCAGCGATTTTGGCAACAACGCGGGCATGATTGTCGGTCCAAAGGTTGAAACCCCGATGTCCGTTGATTTCTCAGACTACGTAGTTAGCGTGGATTTTGATGGTAAGCAGATTGGTTCTAAACCCGCAGGTGTCGGGGAGGCGGGGCCTTTCGGTGCGGTTATCTTCCTCATCAACCATCTGCGCGCACGCGGCATCGACATTCCAGACGGGACAGCGGTTTCGACTGGCGCAATTTCAGGCGTACACGACACTGAAATCGGGGTGCAGGCCAAAGTCGATTTCGGAGGCCTCGGCGCAATGAATATCAATTTGGTGCCGTTCACAGTTTAAATCTAGCTATCCAATTAATCAAATCAACGTGCGACTAGGGCCAATACGCCCATCCATTCATAACTGTGACATAACTGCAACGCCTTATAATTAAATGAAAGTGGTACTACCAATTTGGCAGAATTGGTGAGGCGAATCTGTTGACATTGTAATGTCTTATCGGTCTTGTGAAGGCAAATAAAGCAAACATGTCAGGGGAAATTCATGCCAAACCTTATTAAAGTTCAGGCTACAGCGCCTAAATCGCGCGTCGCCACTACGAAAGCTGTATTAATGCTCGGCGCGGGTCTATCAACACTCGTCTTGGCTGCGCCAGTACACGCGCAAGATAATCCTGATGAAGTTATTGTCACAGGCACGCGTCAAGTCATTCAAGACTCAATCGCCCTAAAGCGCAACAATACGCAAATCGTAGACGGTCTATCGGCTGACGAAATTGGTGATATTCCTGCGCTTTCTATCGGTGAAGCGCTTGAAACTGTGACAGGCGTGGCCTCTCACCGTGAAAACGGCGGCGCAACAGAAGTGTCTATACGTGGTTTAGGGCCTTACTTGTCATCGACAGTCATCAATGGACGTATTGTCGGAAACGGTTCAGGTGACCGTTCTGTAAACTTCTCCCAATTCCCTTCTGAGTTGATGAATAAGTTGGCTGTGTTTAAGACACAAGACGCGAGCCAAATTGAAGGTGGGGTTGCAGGGCAAATCCAGATTGAAACACTTAAGCCACTGGATTTTGGCAAACGTAGACTGCAGGGCGAAATCAAAGGTAATATTAACCCAGACCAGCTCAATCAGGATGACACACAGGTCGGGGACATCGGCTACCGCGCGACGCTTAGCTTCGTTGATCAGTTTGAATTGACGGGCGGCGGAGATATCGGGATTTCGATCGGCGCTCAGTTAAGTAAAATCTCTCAGCCTGAAGCTGAAATTCGTTCAACATCAAATTCCGGCTCATCAAGCTTTGCCTGTATCGTGAGACCCGGCAATGTTGACGACTTGGGAATCGGTTTTGCCAGTAATTCTGTTGAAAGTAACCGTGATTGTGAAGATGTTCGCGAGCCAAACAGCCGGGGCGGCGATATTAACAATGTTGGTGTCGTGACTAACATCGGTGAGTTGCAAGCCGGCGATACTGTCGGTTACGGCGTAAATCTAAATGCTGAGGATGCCGGACGCTTGAACGACATTGATTTTAGCGCGCCTTTTGTTTTGGTGCCAAGTCAGCGCCATTTCCGTCAAAATGATACGCAAGATAAGCGTGACGCTCTTTTCGGGACTGTTCAGTGGCAGCCAAATGACCGCGTGGATGTAAATATTGATGCGCAATGGTCGGAAAGAACTCAGTCTGAGGAGCGTAACGACCTTACCTTCAACGGTTGGAAGCGTAATGATAACTCACTGCCTGGCATTCCGGGTTTTGATGACAACCCTGCATCAGTTGATTTGCTTGAATTTAGGGCAAATGGCGGTATTACCCGCGCCGTAACTGACAACACCATCGAAGTTCAAGGCGGCAGTTTTGAGCGACAAGAAACGTTTGAAGGTATTGGTATCAACGGCGCTTTTGAAGTGACAGAACGCCTAACTGTGTCTGCTGATCTTGCCTATTCCAATGTTGAACGTACGGAGCAGGCCGTTGAATTCAGAATACAATCAGACGCGACACCGACAATCCAATTCGATACAGCCACGGGTATTCCGCTCTATACGCTTTATGACGGAGAGTTTGACGTCAACGATCACGATAACTATGTGGATCGCCTACGCGTGCGTATTGATAATGATTTATATCGTCAGAACGAATTTACCTCGGGCCGTTTTGATGCCAAATATGACTGGGGCGGCAATTTCTTTACAAGTTTTGAAAGTGGTGTGCGCTATGCACGTCAGAAATACCTATCAACGCCGGGCGGATCGGACACATTTAGCGGTGCAAACGGACGTACCTCATTTGAAATTGAAAATGATGGTGAGTTCACATTCAACAACGTCGAAATTGTTGATGATGCTAATAGCGGCAATAGTGCTTTAGATGCGGAATACGACGCATTAGATGACTTTTTTGTCGATATTATCGGTGAAACAAACCAAGCCTGTCGTGGTGAATTCCCAGAATCTGATTTTCTCTCAAATCTTCGCGGAAGTGACGACCTCGTCACGAATATCGCATCAGACGGAACTGTTATCAGTTCTACAAGCAGTTGGGGTGTTTTTGACGCGAATTGTGTGGCAAATACATCCATCACAGCGATTAACGCAGTGCTTGATCAGATCAACGCTTTGAGCGCTCTGATTAATGACGATCCCCGTAACCCTGACGGTTCCTCTTCTTCGAACTCCAGAATACCTGGTTTAATATCTACCGATATTCCGACGCTTGTGCGCGACAATGCCAGAACGACCAATGTTCAAGAAGACACGCTAGCGTTTTACGCTATGGCAAATTATGAGACGGCGTTTAATGACCTGCCGTTGCGGGGTAATGTTGGTTTGCGGGTTGTAAATACAGAGGTGACCTCGAGCAGTTTCCGTCAAGGTTACGCCATCACGCAAGACGGCGCAGAGTTCACTATTGATGAGGTTGGTGCCCCGATTCCTGTCAGCACGACATCGGACTACACGACTGTTCTGCCGAGCCTGACAGCTATTCTCGAATTATCAGACGATAAATTGCTCCGCTTTGGCGCTTTCCGGGCGATTTCGCGGGCTGACCCCGCGGATATGGGCTTCAGCCGTAGCTTCGATATTCAAAATGAGGTCGATGATGAGCCAATAACTAATCCTAACGACCTGCTTGTGCTCGACAGTGCGGGCGGCAATCCGGCAATCGGTCCTTTGACATCGTGGAATATTGACCTCGGTTATGAATGGTATCCTGATGCAGACTCCATCTTGGCCCTGAGTGGTTATTATAAGAAGTTTGAAGGTGGTTTTGAAAATATCATTCAAAATGAAACGTTTACGGTTGACGGACAAGACATCAGTTTGCCTGTCAGCGGGATCCAAGAAGTCTCCAAAGAGAGCAGTGATTTGTGGGGGCTAGAAGTGACAGCCTCGCACCGCTTCAGCTATCTCCCAGGCTATCTCAGCGGATTGGGTGTCAAGGCGAGCTATAATTATGTTTCATCAAACTTCGAGTTTGAAGACAGCATTTATGGGGATCGCTTTACGCGTCAATTAGATGGGACCCTCGTGCAAACCCACGAAGGCATCGTAGCGCCGGGCGGTTTGCCAGGCCTGTCTGAAAATGTGTTCAGCGGGACGCTCTATTATCAAATTGGCGACTTAGATTTGTCAACGATTTACAAATACCGCGACAATTACTTCCAGCCGTTTACATCAGACGGAACGCGACTGCGTTATGTCGGAAATGTCGGAGTTCTAGAGGCGCGCGCGTCCTATAAGCTCAACGATAACTTCCGTGTATCGGTAGAGGCTATTAATTTGTTGGACGCCGAGAAAGAGCAGTTTCAGTGGGTTGAAGATAATCAATATGAGGTCAATTCATACGGCCCTCGTATTTTCTTCGGAATTCGCGGCCGCTTCTAAGCTCAGCCTTAAATCAGTTTTGGAAGGGCGTTGTCAATTATGGCAGCGCCCTTTTTTCATGTTCTCCCTAAACTTAAAGTGATTGTGTAAAATTGGTATGGACATTGGTCCAAAATTGGCGATATTGGTCTAATAGAATAAGGGGAAGGTTATGGCTGACCAAAGGCTTTATCACAAAGTGGCCAATCAGATTTTAGAACTCATCGACTCAGGTGTATTCCCGCCGGGCAGTCGTTTGCCAGGGGAGCGTGACCTCGCAGAAAAATTCGGCGTAAGCCGTGTATCCATCCGCGAAGCTGAGATTGCTTTGCAGGCGCAAGGTCGTCTTGATATTAGAGTGGGCTCTGGCGCATATGTGCTTGACGGCGGCGGTCAATTGGGGCGGGGCCTTCCAAAAGTGGGGCCATTCGAGTTGACCGAAGCGCGCGCTCTGTTTGAAGCCGAAGCCGCAGCGTTGGCCGCGCCGATTATTACGGATGAGGCCATAGCAGAATTGGAAGGCTATGTGCAGGCTATGACACGGCCAAATGGGAAGATTTCGCCAGAAGAGGCAGACAGACTCTTTCATTTAACGATTGCCAAATCGACGAATAATGCAGCGATAATTTACACGATTGAGAACATGTGGAAGATGCGGTCTGAAGCTGTTCAGGTTCAAAAAGTTTACGACTCTGTTTGTCAAAATAATCCGTCGCGCCGCGAGGACGAGCACAATGAAATACTCGAGGCACTGCGCTCTCGGGACTCTGCCGCTGCGCGTAAAGCGATGCGCTCGCACTTCACAACGATGATAGAAGCGCTTTTAGTAGCGTCTGAAGAGGAGGCTTATCGTGAAGTTAAGCGTAAAGCCTCTGAAAGCCGCTCGCGCTTTTTAATTAGCGCTCAAATGTAGCAAAAAAACCTCAAATTGTCCTACCAATTTTCTAAAATTGGTATTTAATTCTGGTTGACTTTTTCGTATCAATTGCTGATATTTCAAAGAAAAAAAATCAGGGGAATTTGATGATTCATGCTTTGAGAAAGAGCGTACCATGAAAACGGCTCTGACCCTAGCGGCGACTTTGCTTTTGTCAGCCTGCGCGGCGCAAAGCAATGCAGATGCGGCAAGTCTATTTGTGAGCAATCAGTCGGAGTATTTTGAAGCCGTAAAGACCGCAGAGCCTGGCGATGTCATCACGCTCAAAAATGGCGAATGGAAAAATTTTGAAATCCTTCTAACGGGTGAAGGCCGTGAAGACGCGCCCATCACACTGACCGCCGAGACAAAAGGCGAAGTCATTATCACTGGCGAGTCTAACTTGCGTCTCGGGGGTGAACATCTTCACGTCACGGGTCTCGTGTTCAAAGATGGTTACACGCCCACCAAAGAAGTCATTGCGTTTCGCAAGAACAAATCATTGCTCGCCAATAATTCTCGGGTCAGCGAAATCGTCATTGATAATTTCAACCAGCCCGATCGTCGGGAGCCCAGTTTTTGGGTGATGATGTATGGCAAGAATAACCGCTTTGATCACAATCACCTTGTTGGTAAACGTAATGCGGGTGTGACAATGGCTGTGCGTCTCAATAGCGAAGAGAGTCTTGAGAACAGGCATCTCATTGATCATAACTATTTCGGTCCGCGCTCTATCTTGGGCTCAAATGGCGGTGAGACTTTGCGTATCGGCACAAGTCATCATTCGCGCAAGGACTC
>CALLME010000253.1 GCA_938007945.1 uncultured Caulobacterales bacterium | reverse complement strand
GTTATACAAAGTAATACTTTGTAATTAGGAGCCCGCTATGCCGTCTGTTGCTGTCCGTCTTGATGCTGATATGAAAGCCCGCCTTGAGAAACTCGGCAAGGCCAGAGACCGTTCGCCGCATTATCTCATGAAAGAGGCGATTGAAGCGTATGTTTCGCGAGAAGAGTGGCGCGCAAAAGAGGATGCAATTATTGAGGAGCGCTGGCGCCACTATCAACTCACGGGCGAAGCGATCCCACATGAAGAGGTCGTGGCGCATTTTGAAGCCATGATTGCTGAGAATAAAAAGAAGAGAGAAGCATCGGCTCGCCGTGCTTAGTTTAGTCTGGCAAAAGGAAGCCAAGACAGATCTTTTTAGGCTTCATGATTTTATAGCCGATATCAGCCCTGAACCAGCAGAGCGGATGGTGATGGATGTTCTGTCAGCTATCAATCAACTTCGGCACATGCCTGAGATGGGAAAGCCGTCGCAAAATTCTGTGCAGTCGCGAGAATTAATTGTACCTTTCGGCGCAAGGGCTTATGTCATCAGCTATAAAATTTCAGATGACAAACTCGTTATACTTCGCATCTGGCACGGTGTTGAAAATCGCTCCTAAAATTTGAGATTTATACCAACTCTAAATCCTTTTTCAGATTCTGGTTTCAGATTCTCGGCACGGCATTACTAATCAAATTGAGCGGAATCGCATTACTATCTTTGCTTTGGCGGAGCACGATACGGCTTTGCACATCGGATATGAGGTCAATACCGAGCAAGACTTCGCGCAGGAAATCCTCATATGAGTGCATGTCTTTTGTTACCACGCGGAGCATGAAATCGACCGCACCCGTCACCACGGCGCATTGTACGACCTCGGGCATGTTGCGCACGGCTTTCTCAAATTTTTCCATATTCTCGCGGTTGGGGAGGGCCAGTTTAACGGCCACAAACACCTCGAAATCGAGCCCAAGTTTTTCGCGATTAAGTATCGTCACGCGCTGCTGAATAATGCCAAGTTCTTCCATGCGCTTGATGCGCCGCCAACACGGTGAGGAGGACAGCCCGACTTTATCGGCAATGTCTGCGACAGAGAGTGCGGCATTGCCTTGTAGAAAATGCAAAATCTTGGCGTCAATTCCGTCAATCTGTTCTGGCATAATATACCCCGTAATAGCTATCTCGCGCTATGAATATGTTGCGCGAGGTCAAAAATCAACAAAATAAGTAAGGTATATTTAGCTTTCATCGCATATCACTATCAAAAAGGTGTCAAAAAAGCGAATGACTATGAGCAAACGGCAAAATACATCACGGCTTTATGTGCCAGAACCTCCGTTCCGCCCCGGAGACACGCCTGATTACTCACACATCTCTGTGCCCGCAAAACATACGCCGCCGCGCCCTGACCCAATGTGTGATGATCACGAAACAGCGGGTCACGCGCTGGGTCTCATTCGTGTATTGCGCTTTAACGGCGAAGCGGTGGGGGATTGGAAACCAAAACTGACCTCTGAGCAGCTCCTCAAAGGTTTGCGCGATATGATGCTCACCCGCGCCATGGACATCCGCATGTTTAATATGCAGCGCCAAGGCAAGATGAGTTTTTATATGAAATCCACGGGCGAAGAGGCTGTCTCTGTTGGGCACGCAATGGCGTTGCGCGCGGATGATATGACCTTCCCGACTTACCGACAGCAAGGAATCCTTATCAATCGCGGCGCGCCAATCGCTGAAATGATGTGCCAATGCCTGTCCAATGGCGGTGACCGCTTGCAGGGCAAGTCTATTCCCGTGTTGTATTCCTTTCGCGATTTTGGCTTCTTTTCTGTCTCTGGTAATCTGGGCACACAACTTATCCAAGGCGTGGGTTGGGCGATGGCGAACGCTTATAAAAATGAAGATAGCATTGCGAGCGTGTTCACAGGCGAAGGCGCAACAGCCGAAGGCGATTTTCACTATGCGCTAAATTTTGCCTCCACCTACCGCGCGCCCTGCATCATTAATGTGGTCAATAATCAATGGGCGATTAGCTCGTTTCAAGGCATCGCCATGGGGGAGGGCGAAAGCTTTGCCGCGCGCGGGACAGGCTACGGCCTCGCAACCTTGCGCGTAGACGGCAATGATCTCCTCGCCGTTTACGCCGCAACCGAATGGGCGGCTGAGCGCGCACGCAAAGGCGGCGGCGCGACTGTGATTGAGCATTTTACCTACCGCAAAGAAGGGCACTCGACCTCTGATGACCCGACAAAATACCGCCCCGAAGATGAGCCTGAAGTTTGGCCCTTTGGTGATCCAATCACGCGTCTCAAAGACCACCTCATACACATTGGAGAATGGAGCGAAGAAAAACATCTCGCTCAAGAAAAAGAGCTTAAGCTGCATATTCGCGACCTATATAAAGAGGCCGAAAAGATGGGGAATTTATCTGGCGATACCCATGTCGATCCTCTGACCATGTTCGAACAAGTTTACGGCGATATGCCTGATCACCTTAAACGCCAGCGCGCAAACTTTCTGGATGAGGATTAGGTCATGTCCCAATCTAAATCATCTGACATGAATATGATTGAAGCCATTCGCGATGCTATGGACGTGAAAATGAGCTCTGATCCTAATGTGCTCGTCTTTGGCGAAGACGTAGGCTATTTTGGAGGCGTGTTTCGTTGCACAGCGGGACTGCAAGAAAAGCACGGCCTGCACCGCTGTTTTGATACGCCCATTTCAGAAGGCGGCATTGTCGGCATGGCGGTGGGTATGGCGGCCAATGGCCTGCGCCCTGTCGCGGAAATTCAGTTCGCCGACTATATTTATCCTGGCTATGACCAAATCGCGTCCGAAGCCGCGCGGCTACGTTACCGCAGCAATGGCGAGTTTACTGCCCCGCTGACCATACGCACACCCGTTGGCGGTGGCATTTACGGCGGCACAACCCATAGCCAAAGTCCCGAAGCGCTGTTTACACATATCGCAGGTCTGAAGACCGTTATTCCGTCAAACCCGTATGACGCGAAGGGGCTTCTAATTTCCGCCATTGAAGACGATGACCCCGTTCTGTTCCTAGAGCCCAAGCGGCTTTATAACGGTCCATTTGATGGGGAGCCGCATAAGGCGTCAGTGAGTTGGGCAGGCCATGCGCTCGGCGATGTCCCCTCGGGTGAGTACCGCATTTCGCTCGGCAAAGCGCGCGTGCTACGTGAAGGTGAGGCGCTGACGATACTCGCTTACGGCACCATGGTCTGGGTCGCGCAGGCGGCTGTCGAGGCCACAGGCGTCGACGCGGAGATTATCGATTTGCGCTCGCTCCTCCCGCTTGATTTGGAGACCATTGTGGCCTCAGTCAAAAAGACGGGCCGCGCTATGGTCTTGCACGAAGCGACCCGCACGTCTGGCTTTGGGGCGGAATTAATTGCCGAAATTCAAGAGCATTGTTTTTACTATCTCGAAGCGCCGTTAGTGCGTGTCACGGGCTGGGACACGCCATATCCCCACGCGCAGGAATGGGCTTATTTCCCAACGAAAGAGCGTGTCATGCGCGAAATAAATGACATGATGGACGCGGATTAATGGGTAATTTTACATTCAAAATGCCTGACATTGGCGAGGGCGTGGTCGAAGCCGAAATCACCGCTTGGCATGTCAGCGTGGGAGACACAGTTTCTGAAGAAGACCCTATTGCCGACGCGATGACGGATAAGGCGACGATAGAACTGACCTCGCCTGTGGACGGTATCATCACGGC
Organism: uncultured Caulobacterales bacterium; assembly: GCA_938007945.1. GTDB lineage: Bacteria > Pseudomonadota > Alphaproteobacteria > Caulobacterales > Maricaulaceae > Fretibacter. The sequence continues at coordinate 6,028 of CALLME010000253.1, read as the reverse complement.
GCTAGGGTGTGAGGCAGGGGATATGCTTGCCGTGGGCGCGGCGCTCGCGACCTTTACCGTCGAAGGCGAGACCGAAGACGAGATGCCGTTGCCCGTTGAACTTGCAAAAGACAATCGCGCAGAAGAGAAATCCAAAGCGCCAAGTCCTTCCAAACCTGAAACCAAACCTTCTAAATCCGCCAAGTCAGCCAAGTTCGTCAAGTCTGCCAAGTCCGCCAAGCCTCCCAAGTCTAAACGCAATCGGCGCAGCGGGGATTTACGAAAGCCTCTGGCTTCTCCGGCTGTGCGAAAGCGCGCGCGGGAGGCGGGACTTAACCTCGCGGACGCCACACCGACTGGCGCGTCGGGCCAAGTCACGCATATTGATCTTGACCGCTTAGAGGACACACTGCAACCGCTTGAAGGCGAGACGCGTATCAAAGTCATCGGCTTGCGCCGCGTGATTGCCGAGCGTATGCAAGCCTCCAAGCGTCATATTCCGCATTTCACCTATGTGGACGAAGTTGACGTGACCGATCTCGAATCGCTGCGAGCGCGCGCTAATGAAAACGCCTCTGAGGATAAACCCAAGCTCACCGTGCTTCCGTTTATCATTCGCGCACTGGGGCTGACACTACTGGATTGGCCGCAATTTAACGCGCGTTATATGGACGAGCAGGGGTTTGTCAGCCAATTTACTGCTCTTAATCTCGGCCTTGCAACGATGACGGATAAAGGCCTCATCGTGCCTGTCATTAAAGACGCAGGCCGCAAGTCTATCTGGCAACTCGCCCGCGATATCGCGCGCCTGTCGGAGGCTGCGCGCAGTAATACACTTAGCCCAGAAGACCTTACAGGGGCGAGCACCACGCTGACCTCGCTCGGCCCACTGGGCGGTATCGTCACCACCCCCGTTATCAACCGTCCCGAAGTGGCCATTTTTGGCCCCAATAAAATCAGAGATAAGCTTGAGTTGCGAGAAGGCGAGCTCACCATGCGCCGCGTGATGAACGTCTCTATCTCATGTGACCACCGCGTTATAGACGGCTATGATGCGGCCGCCATGATGCAAGATTTGAAGCGCTTGCTTGAAGAGCCAGAGCGTATGTTTTTTTAGTTAGGCGTGTTTCGAGAAGCGAAATACGCCGCTATGCCAAACGCTCCGCGTTATGGTTCCGGCGTTCTGACGAACACCTCTAGGCGCAGCGAAAAGTTTGTTTCCAAAGGAAACAGACCGCGCGAGCACCGCTCTAATTCGCAGAACGAAATTCGCATATAATGGCAGCAAACACAGACATCCTTGTGTAGCACAGGTGGAGCTGACTCTAAGCCGCTTTATCCCAATAGCGCTTAGCCAATCTAATGAGTGCTCGCTCGCTGACATGAACATTGTCATCCGCGCGAGCTATTTTGTTCATTACCTCTAAAATCTCGTCCTTGCCATTTAGCTCGGATATCTGATCGAGTAGGCTATAGAGCCAATTTTTAAAGTACGGGCCCTTGAGATTAGCTTCGACAGCATCTTTATTCATCTCATACCATGCCAGTAATTTTGGTTCGGAAATATTTGGTTCTAATTGTCTCACAAGGTCAAGCTTGCTGGTCTCTTTGATAAACACATCAACTTCGGCGGCATACACCCGCTTGTCAGCTAAAATCGTTGCCGCGATGAGGTTTAATACGGAATTTAGAGGATTAGGCATAAGAGATATCAATCATAAAATATGAGCGGTACAAGACCCCATCTCTTAATAGCAGAGTAGGCCGTAGGGCAAGACCTAAAGCGGTTTCTGGAAAATCCAGATACCTTGTTTTCTCACGCGAAAAGCGGCCCTCGAAGAGAGCCGCTCTCGTCTATCATCTGCGAGGCCCCACAGTCTCGCAGTGATCTACGCTATTTCTTATCCATTAAGACACGTGTCGCAGGATATGGCGTTGTCATGCCAGCTTTACCAAGCGCGGTGAGGATTTGCTGTGGTACAGAATAGCGTACATCAAAGTAGTGCTCGCCATCTGTGAAGGGACGTACGACCAATTCAGCAGAGCGCTCTGTCAGCGTTTCAACCTCAACAAATGGTGCTGGGTCAGATTTGATATGCGGGTTGGCCGCAAGCGTTTTCAGAATAACCTGACGCGCTTTTTCGATATCATCATCATAAGCGACATTGAATTTCATCTCGACGCCGCGCACAGGGTGGTGACTGTGATTGATGATTTTCTCGCCCCAGATTTTACCATTTGGAATAATGATTTTCTGGTTGTCAAAAGTCTGCATGTCCGTTGTGAACAATGTGATGTCCTCAACATTACCAAAGTGACCGCCTGCATCGACGAAGTCGCCAATTTTATACGGACGGAAAATCATCAGCATGACGCCAGCCGCGAGGTTTGACATTGCCCCTTGAAGCGCAAGACCGACCGCAAGACCCGCCGCACCGAGGAGCGCCACGATTGAAGTTGTTTCAACGCCGAACTGACCGAGGATGGCGATAAACACGAACGCCATAATGACCCAACGTGCAATCGAGCCGAGGAAGTTAAACAGCGTCTCGTCAAGCTGCGGGCTTTTCTTAGCCATCCTCGTAATGCCGTTTTTGACTTTCTTGGCAATCCAAGAGCCAATGATAAATATGACAAGCGCAATAAGAACTTTCGTTCCCATCGCGATACCCGTACTCATATAAGAGTCCAGTCTCTCAGGGTTTAAAAATTTTGTGACTTCACTCACGGTTTCGGTGACTTCCGACACCTGTCTAAAAATCGATAACATATTTGCCTCCCAACGGTCTTAAATGTTAACGAGTCTTTAAGGGGCGGCGCATGAACGGAAACTGAAGGGTATTTTTGTGAGGGGTTGCGAGCAACCTAATCTGGGATTACCCCCGCGCCGCCGCGACTTCATCCCGTAGCGCGCTTAGGAAATCCTCTGCCTCATCCGCCTGCGTCTCGCGCTCCGCTATCTCCGCCTCAATGCGTTTCTGCGCAATGCCGTGAAGATAATCCGCGTCCATATCTATACCGATAAAGCGGCGGCCATGACGCATAGCGACTGCACCCGTCGTGCCGCTCCCGCAAAACGGGTCGAGCACGATGTCGCCCGCCTTCGTCGAGGACAGCACGACCCGCTCAAGCAGGGCTTCTGGTTTTTGTGTCGGATGTTTGCCAAAGCGCTTCTCGCTCTTTTTCGTAAGCGGGATAGACCACACGCTGCGCATTTGCTTGTCTTCTTTCTTAAGGACATCGCCCTCGTGATAGGCGCTAAATTTCATCTCTTTATAATTGAAGTCATGCTTGTCTTTTTTTGAGGTGCGCGCCCAAATCAAACTCTCATGGCTCGCCGTGAACATGCGACAGGACAGATTGGGAGAGGCATTGGGCTTAAACCACGCAATGTCATTAAGCACATGCCAGCCCCCCATTTGTAGCGCAAAGCCGCATTGATAAATCGAGTGATACGTCCCTGAAATCCAAATCGTACCGCCCGGCCGCAGCTTACGATGGCACGCCGCAATCCATGTTTTATGAAACTCAAAATCCGCCGCAGGCCCCGCACTGCGGTCCCACTCGCCCTTATTTACCGACACCATCCTCCCGCCTTGGCAGGTAAAGCCGTCATTAGAGAGGTTATAAGGCGGGTCAGCGAATATCATGTCGATACTTAGATCGGTGATCTTCTCCAAAACGTCTAGCATATCGCCTTGGAGTAATGTGTAGCGCGGGGTGTCGGCCCGCGCCGCCATTACAGTCGCAACCTCATTAAATCAAAATGCGATCTTTAGTTGTGTGATGTCAAGGTTGTTTTTTCTTGCTTTGTAATCGGGAATTTGATCAGATCAAATTTCTAAGTTGTGGGAGGAAGACAATGAGAGACCCAAATAAATTGTCCGTTGAAGTTCTATTGAGAAGTGATGAGCAGTTCATAGTACCAAAGTATCAGCGGGGCTATGATTGGAAAGGAAATGCGCAAGTAAAAGACTTATTTATGGACTTTGAAGCGTGTATGGCATCATCACATAATGATGAGCTTTTTTTGGGGACAATGATTTTTGATGTCTCAGAAGAGAAAGAAAACAGAGTTTATGTAATTGATGGTCAACAGCGAATTACAACCCTATTAATCGTATTGGTCGCCTGTAGAACTTACGCTAGGAGAGTTTTAAATAACGAACAACTAGCACTTGCCACGCAGAATGCGATTACTAGCACTGACCCATTGCTTGAAGAGCAACGTGTCCAGCTTATTCCATCGGATACTATACAAGATGTCTTCCCAAGAATTTGTGATTATGAGTGGGATGAAAAATTTCCAGATGCCATTCAATTTGGCAAAATTAAGCGCTCAGTTAAACGGCAAAACTCAAGAGTTAAGCCAATCTATAATTACGCACTGGATGAAATAGAAAGACTTTGTAAGGGAGATGCTTCCGAGTTTAAAAAGTTATTGAGGCAAATCTACAAAAAATCATATGTCATCAAAATTGATATTGAAGAACGTTCCGAAGCCTTTGAGATTTTTGAGAGAACAAATGCTCGAGGCAAAGGTCTTGAAATTGCAGACCTTCTAAAGAATTTCTTATTTTCAAAAAACAATGAAGTAGATGAAATTGATATTGAGGAAGTCTGGAAAGAAATATCAGAAAATGCAGGAAGTTCAATTCTTCGCATGCTCAAATACTTTCGAATATCTCGCCGTGGAAAAGTGACCACTAGAGACCTATACCGCCATATTAGAGAATATGCGCATGAAACTGGAACAATTGAATTCGTTGAGCAATTAAGAGAGTTTTCTTCCTTTTTTGGGGCTTACGAATCTCAAAACCGAACAACTTTTCCAGATTGGTTGACTGAGCGAGGTTTTAAAAAAGATGCAATTTATCTTGAAGAGGCTTCACGAGCATTGGGTGCGCTTAAGACGTTTCGTATAACGCAATCAGTCCCTCTGATTTATTCGATAACACTAGCTTTCTTGCGTGAAGATCCCTTAAAGCGAAAACCTAAAACATTTCTGACTTTATTGCGTCTGATCGAGTCATATCATTTTATCAACAATAAAATATGTAATCGAATTGGTAACGAGGTGGAGAATCTCTATTCAGACTTTAGTGCCAAGTTTTTTGACACTACCGATTTTTCACAAACTATGGGCGAATTTAAAGCCAAGCTTGAGCCAAACATGGCAAAAGAACCAGAATTTGTAGCCAGCTTTTCAAACGTGTTATACTCAAATCAGACCGACCGTAGCGTTATTCGTTATGTCTTCGACTCTATGGTAAATAGAGGAGTTAAAGGTGGTCAAAGAATTTATCTTATCGACCATTTCGAACTTTCAAATAATATACGCGGGTCTTACGACATTGAGCACTTAAGCTCTCAATCGGCGGCGAAAGATTTAGATGATGCCGAATACATTCATGAAATGGGAAATCTCTTAGTAATTCCAAAGCAGATTAATGGAATTCTCGGAAACGATAATTTTACAACAAAAATGGATAAGCTGATTAACCCCAGCAAATACGATAATAATATTAAGCATGTAGATGATTTCATATTGCAGTTTGCAAAAGCTAATAGCTCAAAAACTGAATGGTCTGAAAAAGACATAAAAAACCGTACTAAAGAACTTGCGAAGCAATCATATGATACGGCTCGAAACCATTTCACTTATAAATAGCTCTAATTCACTGTACTAACCCCGCTCATCCCTGCGAAAGCAGGGACCCATCTCTTGTGGGTTCTGCTTGGGGCGGTTTGGGTGATGGGCCCCGTTTCTAGGCGTTTCCTTTGGAAACACCCTGAACGGGGTGAGCGGATTGTGAGTGGGGTAATAAAAAACCGGCCCCGTCCTACATGGATAGAGAAGGGGCCAAATTTCTTATGCACGCTAACCTCGCGTTCTCACTCCAACCCCGCCGACTTCCGTAAGGCTGCATTTGCGCGGGTTTGCCAACCTTTGCCGTCTTTTTTAAAGTGTTGGATGACGTCTTTGTCGAGCATGATAGTGACGCGCTGTTTGCGCTCAGCTTCTGGTTTGGTGGGCCGTCCAGGGCGG
>CALLME010000252.1 GCA_938007945.1 uncultured Caulobacterales bacterium | reverse complement strand
CTTCGCGCAGCGGGGGCGCTTGAGAGCACACTTGATATGGCACATACATATGCAGCCGAGGCTCGCGCCGCGCTTGAGATTTTCCCAAAATCAGAGTGGCGCGATACACTTCAAGATTTGGCAGACTACGTCGTCGCGCGTATTAGCTAGCGATTAATCTGGCTCACCAAAGCGGCACGGCATCACCCACCAATTTGGATGAGACTTGGCTATCGTTTTCGCAGCCAATTCAGCCTGCGCTTGCCGTTCAAACAAAGCAAAACAACTTGCCCCACTGCCTGACATTCGCGCGATTTGCGCCCCTGACTGCACGGACAACACACGCAGCACGTCATTAATCAGAGGCACGGCGGCGATAGCAGGCGGCTCCAAATCATTGCGACCATCCAGGCTACGCGCGAGCATATCACCTTTGGCAAGTTGCGGACGCGGCGTTTCGCGCGGGGCGTTTAGGCCTGTCTGATTATCAAAGGCTTGAAACACCGCCCCAGTAGGCGTCGGCACGCGCGGATTAACAAGTACAGCAGGTGTTGGGGAAAGCCCCTCAACAGGGATGACGCCCTCCCCTATCCCCGTCATATGCGCGCTGCGAGAATACAGGCAAACGGGAACATCCGCCCCTAAAGACAGCGCAATCTCGGCCCAGATATCGTCTGAAAGCGTGACACATTTTTGCAAGATACGCAGCATCGCCGCTGCATTGGCACTCCCTCCGCCAAGCCCGGCTGAGACAGGTAAGTTTTTCACGAGGGCGATATCAAAATGCGGGACATCAGCATAGGCGCGGGTCGCGGCAATCGCTCTTAAAATCAGATTATCCGACTCCGCCTCAAGCCCTTTGGCGAATGGGCCTGTCATTGTCAGCGTTGTTTTACTCGCAGGCTTGGCCGTCAGTTCATCCCCAATATCAGCAAAGACAACGAGGCTATCGAGCGGGTGATAACCGTAATATCGGTCAGATAAATCGGCGATAACGCGGCCAACATGGAGGGTTAGATTGACCTTGGCGCGCGCAAGATCAGTAAACTGTTTATGGCCAGACTGTTCTGCGCCCACCACGTTTTAAGGCGCCGCTTTCACCGCATAAAGTCCGCCTTTAATTTTCTTATTAATGTCGCGACGTTCGTCATCTGTGGGGTCATATTGCAGAGCCCTTTGCCATTGATAATTCGCCTCGCGTTTACGCCCGAGCTTGTAATAGACATCGCCCAAATGGTCGATAATAGTGGCAGAATCAGGGTCAAGCGCAACAGCATCCTCAAGGAATGTCTTGGCCTTCTCATAATCGCCGAGCTTATAATGCGCCCAGCCGAGACTATCGGTAATCGCGCCTGAATTAGGTTCTAACTCCAGCGCCTTCTCAATCATTTTAAAGGCCTTTGTCAGGTTCTCACCGCGGTCTACCCATGTGTAACCGAGATAGTTGAGCGCGTCGGAGTGGTCAGGTTTATAAGATAGGACGCGTTCAAAATCCGCTTTCGCCGCGTCCCACTGTTTGGTTTCTGTGTAAGCCACCCCGCGCAAAAATAGATTAGTCGGATCTTGTTTAAGCTCGTCCTCTGTCATCGCACTGACTTGTGCCTCGTAGTAAGGCAATGCTTTGTCGTAATCTTCTTGAATAAGATAGGCCCGCCCCAATGCGCCACGCGTCACAAATGACGGTTGTTTGGCGTCGAGTGTCTCTAACACAGCAAGCGCCTTGTCATCTTGTTCACGCACAGAGAAGAATAGACTTTCCGAGAGCTTTGAACTGACCCAATAAGGTGAGCTCTCTTTGACAGAGCGAAACATAGCGAGCGCTTCATCGTCGCGCTTATGGAAAGACAGGAGTTCGCCCGTCCACATACGTGCTTTATCATAGTCAGGGTCAAGCTCTGTCGCGAAACGCAGAAAGACTTCAGCGACTTCAAAGGCGCGAGCGGCGACGAAAAATCCGTATGAGCTTTCAGTCAAAGCGCGCGCCGCGTTTTGCTTTGGTGTACGCGCCCCCTCTAGCGTGATGCCCGAAGTGAGTTTTTTAATATAGGCGGGCACTGGGCCAGTTTCAAATTGCCCATTTTCATCTGAATAAGTTTCAAGAGATTTTAGAGCCTCAGCCGATTTACCTTGTGCCGACATAACGCGGGCGCGCGCGAGTACCATTTCAAGTTCGAGAGAGCCCGCCTCTTGCGCTTTGAGCTCATCAAGAGCTTTCAGCGCGGCGGGGTAATCACCTTGCGAGAGTTCAAGCTCCGCGATTTGTAACTGACCAAATTTGGAGAAATACGCCCCCCCGGGCAGAGACGTAAATGTTTTGCGCGCCGCGCTAATATCCCCCGCGCCAACCTGCGCCCAGCCCTGCATGATTTTCGCAAGAATGGAGACTGTCAAATCAGCCGTCTCAAGCGACAGCTTATCAATCGCAGAGCTATAGCGGTTCGCGTTAAATTCATGCACGCCTATAACGGCCACGGACATGGGTTCTTTTTTACCTATGCGCTCGACCTGCTTGGCAAGTGCGAGCGCCTTGTCAAAATCTGCAACCGTAATGGCAGAGGTCACCGCGCGGCGGCCCATTTGGATATCATCTGGTGTCAGTGCGAAAGCGCGTTCAAAATATAGCGCGCGCGCTTGTGCGTCATCCACGTGATTAGCGTAAGTCCCTGCGAGATAATCGCCAAATAATTTACCTTCAGGGGATGCGTCTGAGCTGACATAATTACTCTCAGCCGTTGTCGAGCATGAGCCCAGAGACATCACACTCATACCGATTACACCCGTCATAACAACGGGTAGTGTTTTTGCTAGTCCAATGGAGATTTGCTCAAACGGTATTTGCAAAAGGGGCAGGTTTAAAAATGACATAGTGACCTTTGAACGTCGACGTAAACTTTGAAGGCTAACATAGCAGGATTATTCATCAGGGAATGTGACGAATGCGTTATCTTACATATTAGGATAATTTGGCCCGCCTGCCCCCTCGGGCACAGTCCATACGATGTTCTTGCTTGGGTCTTTGATGTCACACGTTTTGCAGTGAATGCAGTTTTGCGAGTTTACATTAAACCGCGGATTGCTGCCATCATCATCGCGCAGAACTTCGTAAACACCCGCAGGGCAGTAACGCTGCGCGGGTTCATCATAGACAGGCAAGTTAATCTTAATCGGCACAGACGGGTCGATAAGCTTCAAATGGCTGGGCTGATCTTCGCCGTGGTTAGTCGCCGTAAAACTGACATTCGTGAGGCGGTCAAATGAGATGATGCCGTCAGGTTTCGGGTACTCAATTTCTTTATAGTCCTCATCTTTGCCTGTTGCCTGCGCGTCGTCTTTGCCGTGTGAGAGTGTCCCAAACGGGTTAAATTTGAAGATCGTCGCCGACCACATATCTAGGCCACCCATCATCATACCACCAAGCATTGGCCCGAAGCGTGCATTAAGCGGCGCAACATTACGCACAGGTTTCAAGTCTTGCCCAACCTCGCCACGGCGCAGCTCTTTATCGTAATCTGATAGGATATCGCCAGAACGGTCGGCGGCGAGCGCTTTTGACGCCGCCTCCGCTGCCGCAATGCCAGAGAGCATAGCGTTATGATTACCTTTGATACGCGGCAGGTTCACAAGCCCCGCGCTGCACCCAAGAAGCGCGCCGCCCGGGAAAGCTGTCTGCGGGATAGATTGGTAGCCGCCCTTTGTCACAACGCGCGCGCCGTAAGCGACACGTTTGCCACCCTCAAGCAATTCTTTAATCTCTGGGTGATGCTTCCAACGCTGAAACTCTGCGTAAGGATAAAGATGCGGGTTTTTATAATTCAGATCGACAATATAGCCGAGAAAGACTTGGTTGTTTTCTGCGTGATACAGAAATGACCCGCCGCCGTTTTTAAAGCCAAGCGGCCAGCCCGCCGTGTGAACGACTTTGCCTTCTTCATGCTTAGACGGATCAATGTCCCAAATCTCTTTCATGCCGAGACCAAATTTCTGGACGTCGCATTTCGCGTCCAGCTCATATTTCGCAATTAGCTGTTTAGACAGTGAGCCGCGCGCACCCTCGGAGAGGAAAACATATTTACCGTGCAATTCCATGCCAGGCTCATAGCCTTCGCCTTTGCCGCCGTCTTTGCTAATGCCAAATTCGCCAGCGACCACGCCCTTAAGCTCGCCGTTCTCGCCGTAGACCAAATCGGAACACGCCATGCCCGGAAAAACCTCAACACCTAGCGCTTCGGCCTGTTCCGCGAGCCAACGACAAACATTGGCCATAGAGACAATATAATTGCCGTGATTATTCATCAGCGGCGGCATGATAAAATTAGGCACAGGAAAGGCGCCCGCCGGGCCGAGCAGCAAGAATTTATCTTGCTTCACTTCTGTCTTAATCGGCGCACCTTTTTCTTTCCAATCTGGGATAAGTTTGTTCAGCCCAATTGGGTCAAGCACAGCGCCAGAGAGGATATGCGCGCCGACTTCGGAGCCTTTTTCAAGCACGACGACGTTACAATCTGCATTGAGTTGTTTTAGGCGAATGGCAGCAGACAGACCTGCGGGTCCAGCGCCCACAATGACCACATCATATTCCATGCTTTCACGTTCAAAAGTCTCTGACATGCTTACTCCTTCATGAGGTCTTTCGCCCCCATCTAAATTGTAGCGGGACACACGGATGACTCGCTATCCCTTAAAATCTTGGATATGAATTAGCGGAAGGATCAAGCGTCGTAAAGGCGCGAGGTGACGCATAACGCCGCCTAAGCGAAGAAAGCATCAGCATGAGCGAGACATTTTCATTAGGCTGGGAAGAATGGGTCAATCTGTCCGCGCTAGGCCTGCCCGCAATCAAGGCCAAAATCGACACAGGCGCGAAGACATCCGCCCTCCATGCTGTCGCGATTGAGCCCTTTGGCGACGACAATAATCCGCAAGTGCGCTTTATCATGCACCCTGACCCATCCGACGCTACGCTAGAAGTGGTTTGTTCAGCAAAAGTCATTGACCGCCGCAGCGTGGTCAGCAGCAACGGCGTGTCTGAGTCGCGCTACGTCATCTCCTCACCTGTCACCATTGGGGACCGTACATGGGATATAGAGATCACACTGACCAATCGCGAAACTATGGGGTATCGCATGTTGCTTGGGCGTGGGGCGCTCTCAGATGAGATTTCCGTCATGCCGTCGCTCTCTTTCCAACAAAAAGAGTTAAGCTACGCGGCGTATAAAAAGTTAAAACGGCGCAAAGGCGGCACCAAACGCCCACTTCGCATCGCGATTTTAACGCAAGAGCCGAATAATTATTCCAATCAATCTATGATCAAAGCCGCCAAAGCGCGCGGCCACGTCATTGAGACGGTTGAAACAAGCCGCTGCTATATGTCTATCAACGCGCATAAACCAGAAGTCTATTATGACGGTAAACCGCTGCCCCGCTATGACGCTATCATACCGCGTATCGGCTCGCGTATGACGTTTTACGGTATGGCGGTTGTACGCCAATTTGAATCGATGGGGGTGTTTTGCCTTAATACCGCGCAAGCTATTGGTTATTCGCGCGACAAACTTCTCGCCCATCAAGTGCTCGCCCAACACCGCCTCGGCATGCCCAATACAGCGTTCGCGCGCAGCTCGCGTGATACGAAAGGGATTTTAGATCTTGTTGGCGGCTCGCCTGTTGTCGTAAAACTGCTAGAGTCAACGCAAGGCAAGGGCGTTGTTTTAGCCGATACGAAGAAGGCCGCCTCCGCACTTGTCGACGCGTTTCGCGGGCTCGACGCCCACTTCCTCGTGCAAGAATTCGTTAAAGAAGCGGGCGGTGCGGACTTGCGGTGTCTCGTCGTGAACGGCAAAGTCGTCGGCGCGATGATCCGCCAAGGCGCGCCCGGCGAGTTTCGTAGTAATCTTCACCAAGGCGGTTCAGCCAAACGCGCAAAGCTTTCGCGCGAAGAACGCCGCGCTGCGTTGAAAGCCGCTAAGGCGATGAAACTCCTCGTCGCGGGTGTCGATATTTTGCGCAGTGATACAGGGCCAAAAATTCTTGAAGTGAACAGCTCACCTGGTCTTGAAGGCATTGAAAAGGCGACAGGCAAAGATATCGCCTCTGACATTATCGCCTGTATCGAATCCAATGTCAGCCCGATTTTACGGGGCGCGGTTTAGGCGTTAGGGTCGAGCGATGAATGCACAACAGATAGAACACGCTTTGCAGTCCGCCCTCTCGTGGTGGGACGAGGCGGGCGTGGATGTTGTACAGCCTGCGAAAGCCAAGCCCAAAGCAAGGCCCAGACCCACGCCCCGCGCAGACGTTTCAAAGCAAACAGACACGCTCACGACGCGCCCTGCCTCCACGCCTCAAGCTAATGACAGCTATGTCAAAGCGGCTGAGGCTATGGTCGCCAAATGCAAAACGCTCGCTGACCT
>CALLME010000251.1 GCA_938007945.1 uncultured Caulobacterales bacterium | reverse complement strand
TTCTCATCCGTGTCCCACATGACATCTTCAAATTGATGCTGCACATAAAACAGCCACACGCCAATCGCGGCGGCAATACAGGTAATGCAGAGATAGGTCACCAAGAAAGGCATTAGACCGAGAGAGTAAATGCCTGCAATTACAATCGCGGCGATGGCGACATTGGTGCCCATAGCACTCACCCAATATTTCAGCCCCGATTTCATAAAGCCGATAGGCAGGCGTTGGTGCAGGAGAAAGACAAAAATCGGCCCAATGCCAAAAAGCACAAACGGATTACGGTAGAGGCGGTAACGCAATTTTCCCCACGCCGTGCGCGCTTCATATTCATCTACTGTGAGCGTCATAATATCGCCAATGCCGCGGTTATCGAGATTACCGTGGCTCGCATGATGTATGAGGTGGGCTTTCTTCCACAGGTCGTAAGGCGTGACGGTCAGCACGCCAATGACGCGCCCGACCCAATCATTCGCCGCGCGAGATTTGAAAAACGCGCCGTGGCTACAATCGTGTTGAATGAGGAAGAGACGCACAAGGAAAAACCCTGCAACGATACAGACAGGCACAGTCAGGAAATAGCTGATAGAGCTTGTCCATACCGCAAGCGCCCAAAGCGCTATAAAGGGAATAAACGTAATCGCGAGCTCGATTAGGCTGCGCCGCATTGACGGCGTTTTATAAGGCGCAATCGCCTTTAGCCAATTGCGGGCGGGGAGGAGTTCTGTGTTGACGTGACCATCATCTGTGATTTGGTTTTGTTTGGAAAAATCTGACACCCATATCCCCTATTATATCTCATGCGCTAATGCGTGGACCCATGACTGATTCGTGTTTTCATCTTTTGGGATAGCCGTGATTTTCTCAAGCAATCGTTAAAGAGATTTACTGTTAGCGGATTATTACGCCTCGCCATGTGACGATTTTGTCATATTGCAGCTAGCTGACAGGCACGAAGCTTTGAATGTCGGGCTTAGCCGCGAGACAGGCGCCTAGCACGGGCTGTGCGGCGAGAAAATATTCCGTCTGGCCATGGGCGTCTAGTGCGGCTTTATCTCGGTACTTTTCCATGAACACGTAAGTGTCTGGCAATTTAGGCGAGCGGTAGAGCTCGTACATCAGGCAGCCTGGTTCGTTGGCGTTGACCTTGGCGACGAGCGCTTTCGCGGCCTCTTCAAATTCAGCGTCTTTGCCTGCGGCGATTTTTAATGTTGCGATGACACCAATCATAACGCTCTCCTATATTTAGCCTCACTAGCGCTAACGAAATGGGGGCGTGGGTCAAGGGGTGAGGTGAGAATAACTATAGCGCTTCAACACATTTGCGAATTTGCGCTGTGGCATTGTCTGCGTTTTTTGGGAGGTCTGTTGCGGGGATAGGCTCACCAAAGGTCAGGTTAAACGTCTGACCCTTTTTATTCAGAAGTTCATGGAAAAGGGTAATGTCTCGGATTTCACCACTGATTTTAGAGACAAGATAATAGAACCAGCTATTACGCGCTTTGATCTGGAGCGGGACGACGGGGGCATCGTATTTCTTGGCGAGCATAGCGGCAGAGCTCTGCCACTCTTGATCATATAGTCCGCGCCAGCCCCAACGCGCGAGACGCCCGCTTGGGAAAATCACAACGCATTTACCTGCTTCAAGCGCGGCCTTTGTCTCGAGCAGCGTCTGTTTTGTCTTGGCAAGCGTGCGCTTGCTCTCCACCCATTCGACAGGAATGATGATGTCATCGCCGTTTGGTATCACGCGCAGGGCATCGGCATTGGCGAGAAAGATGTGGTCAGGGCGCTTGTCGCGAATGGCTTGAAACACCGCCATACCGTCGGCGAGGCCCGTAGGGTGGTTGCTGATGATGATGCACTTTCCAGAGGCTGGTAGGTGATTAAGCCCAACGACGGCGGTGCGCGGTCGAATATGGTCTGTGACGGTGGCAAAGGCTTGATGGCCCGTTTTGGTCTTAATGCTATCGGCAAGAAACACCGCCGCGTCATAGGCGAGCAGGCGGTAGAGCAGGGGTTTGACAGCACGAAAAAGCTTAGGCCGAGAGGTGAGCTTCGGCGCGCGCTCGGCTATTAATGTCTCAACAATATGCACGAAGCTGTATTGACGAAAAGCGCTTGGCTTGGCAAGCGCGCGTAAAGGAGTATGCTATGACACAATTACCGATAAATGTTCTGTTCCTCTGCACAGGGAATTCTGCGCGCTCCATATTATCTGAAGCGCTGACGAGTGATTTGGGCGCAGATAGCGCGAGCGGGCGTCGCTTCATCGGCTGGTCAGCGGGTAGTCACCCGAGCGGGCAGCCCCATCCTGAGGGTCTGGCCGAGCTAGAACGTCGCGGCCACCGCACAGAGTTTTACCGCTCAAAAAGCTGGGACGAATTTGCAGAAATGGAAACAGAAATGGATATTGTCGTGACGGTCTGTGATAACGCCGCCAATGAAGTCTGCCCTGTTTTTCCCGGCAAACATATCACCGTGCATTGGCCCGCCCCTGACCCTGCCCATGTCGAACCGCTCGCGGCGCGGCAGAAGGCGTTCACTGAGACGTATGATTTATGCCGCGCCCGTATTGAGGCGATGCTGGCGCTAAGCGCGGATGAGCTCTCAGATAAAGCGGTGCTGCAAGCTATTGCAGATTTGCCAGCCTGATTTAACTGCTGACATTTAGGCATAAAAAAACCGCCCGTCTGAGACCAGAGGGCGGTTTAATTTTACTTTGTAGAAGACTTACTTCTTACGAATACCTGTTTTTGGCGGAAACATTTCGTGTAGCTTCTTGCTTGCCCAGTCACGTCCACCGATACCGAAGGCAATCGCAGCAGCCACTGCGGCAGAGCCGAGGATGGCCATAAAGGCGAAGTCTACGATGTCTTGGCCTATACCGAGCTGGCTAAGCGCCATGAATGTCGCAAGGATAATTACTGCGTAACGGAGAAGGCTTCCGACTTTACTGGCAGTTGCGCCGCCGATGATGCGTGACACAAAGTTTGCAAGGAAGACACCTACGACGATTGTGATACCGGCTGTTAGGACACGACCACCAAGATTTTGCACTGATTCAAATGCGCCAGAAAGCGATTGGATGTTCAGTATGCCAACTGCAGCAGAAAGACCTAATACCAATACAATGATGAAGGCAAGGTTGCCCGCAACTTTCGACGGTGAAACTGAGAGACCTTCGCCGTCGTCAAGCATCATGATTTCATTGATTGAGCGGTCAAAACCAAATGTTGGGAGTGTCTGCTGAATGAAATTGCTGATAAAACGTCCGATGAAAATCGACACTGCAAGCACGATAGACGCACCAATAAGCACTGGGATATAATCAAGGAAACTAGACAGCATATTGCCGAGTGGCTCTGAGATAGAGCGGATATCGAGGATACCAAGCGCTGCAATCGCGACAGGAACGATAATTAGAACAAAGACAATCGTGCCAAGTGCTTTCGCAATGCCGCCAGTTGAACCTGTTGCCGATGTCATGCCAGAACGTGCTGCTAGGCTATCGACTTGCGCCGCGTCTAGTGTCGCTGTTGTGGCGTTTTTACCCACCATAGCGACGATATAGCCGATAAAGAGCGTGAAGCCTGCGCCGATAAGTTTAGGCACAACGTTAGAGATATCACGGAACAAGTCTTCGATCGGACGAAGCTGTTCAGTCATATTGAGGCGACCAAGTGCGAGATAGAGGCCGTAAAGAACAGTGAGCCAGAATACAGCTTTACCGATTGACTTGCCAATATTGCCGCCTGTTGTTTTGGCTTTCGCGCCGAACGGAGTGCGGTTGATTGCGCCGCCGATAATTGCGCGAAGAATGTAAGCCGCGAATATCGTAATTATTAAGATTACAGCGGCCGAAATTGGCCCCTGATAGGATGCGGGTAAGCCGCTAAAGAAATTATTGAACTGATCCATGATCGTCCCCCTAAAATAATGTTCAAGCAGCCACGCCGCCCATGCTGAATACCGCGCAAGATCGCGCAGTTCCTATATTTACGTTACCGTAACTAACATGAACGCAATGTAAACGAAAGGGTTCCGTATGGCTTGCCGTTAATTTTTTTTCGCGAGTTTGGACGCAGGTGGAAGGGGGATAAAACCGCTCGTGCGCTCTATATAGTCTTGGTAGTTTTTGCGCTTGCCCATATCGCGCTCGAGCAGGTCACGGCCTGACACTTTAGTGAGTAGTAGCGTCATTATAATAGGTGCAAAAATCGTAACCCAGCCCCACGGTGCTTGGCAGGCCACCAGCCAAATCCCCCACCACATACAGGCATTACCGAAATAATTCGGGTGACGCGTATATTTCCAAAGGCCCTTATCCATAACAGGCTTTTCATCCGCAGGGCCGTCATAGTCTTTATTGCGTTTGAGGAAGGCCGCGAGCTGCGCGTCGCCAATGGCTTCAAAGAGGAAACCGATGAGCCAGAGGATAGCGCCGAGAATGGCGAGGATATTTGGATAGTATGGCTCAAAACCTGATGTTTTTAAGTATTCAAGAGGCGTTATCGCTTCCGTTATTTTTATCATATTCAGAATATCAAGATTAGGGGCACCCGTCGCCATGGCGACCCAAACAGGCGCACTTACAATCATAATCAGCAGGCCTTGGCCGAAGTAAATCGTAAAAAGGCTGCGCAATCGCCAAGGCATTTCGCGAATACCTTTATTCTTTTTGGCGCGGCGGCGCATATTGACATAACGCTTGTCTTCGCCGTGTCCCAAATTGCGTTTCGCAAGATAAAGCGTCAGGCGTGCGCCCCATATTATCGGCAGAGCGGCAAGTAGCATGAGATAAGGCGTTTTAGGATTAGCCAGATAAAGACAGACCGCCCCGACGAGCAAAAACCCAAAGCCCCAATAAATATCAATTAGGCTCGCATCGCGCACAGCCACGCTAATCACCCAAAGCGCGATGAGTCCGCCAAAAACCACCACGCCTGCATGCGAAAAATTCACAATAATATCTGTTAGCATAATCAGCCCCCCAATATTTTTGATGAGTTTGGCACAAATTTTTATGAGACGCAAAAGCGGTTTAACTAATTTTGTAGCTTCGGCTGGGTCGTCGGGCTTGCAAGGTGCCTAAGCTCAACCGTCATCGCTCTATTCATGTGTTGTTATT
>CALLME010000250.1 GCA_938007945.1 uncultured Caulobacterales bacterium | reverse complement strand
ATCGAAGGACTTTACTGGGCTATGGGCATTGATATTCGCAACCAAGAGGTGCCCCAATACACGGATCACTGCTTTACGGGCCATTATCCGACACCGCTTGTGGACCGCGACCGCGAAATGGCGGACGGCACTAAGCAACTCTCCTTCCTTGTCGAAGTCGCCTAAACTCTAACGACCAGAGAATATCATGTCAGAGCAAAAACCTCTTAAGGGTCATGTCATTTTGGTGACGGGGGCGTCGCGCGGTATTGGCTACGCCTCTGCCGTGCGGCTTGCCAAAGCGGGCGCACATATTATCGCCATTGCCCGTACACAAGGCGGGTTAGAAGACCTTGACGACGCGGTGAAAGCGGTCGGCTCCGAGGCGACGCTTGTCCCGATGGATTTGAAATCACCTGACGGGCTCGACCAACTCGCCGCTATCATACATGAGCGCTGGGGGCGTCTTGACGGGCTATTTGCGAATGCGGGACTGCTCGGCGATATTATGCCAGCCCAACAGATTGAGCCAAAGACATTTGATAGCGTATTTGCGGTAAACATGACGGCGAATTACCGTCTTATCCGTGCGCTTGACCCGTTGCTGCGGGCTGCCCCGGCGGGACGCGCACTCTTCATGACCTCGGGCGTCGCGCAAACTCACCGTGCCTATTGGAGTGCTTATGCCGCGTCAAAGGCTGCGCTCGAAGCTTATGTCAGTTGCTGGGCCAAAGAGATTGATGTGACATCTGTAAAGGCCAACCTCCTCAACCCAGGGGCCGTACGCACAGCGATGCGCGCCAAAGCTATGCCAGGCGAAGACCCTAAAAACCTGCCAGAGCCCTCTGACGTGGCGGAGCTTGTACTAGACATGCTCTCGCCAAGTTACGCGCTTAACGATCAGCGCGTCAATTTTCGTGACACATCCTACTTTAAATCAATATAAAACGCGTTCCGCAGGGCGCTGACACGCGAGGCCTGCAAAACGCGAAAATGACCCCTCCCATTGCTAGGAGAGGTCGCTGTCAGCTAAAAGTTTCTGAGGTTTAAAAACTGACAGATCTCGGAATGCTTACTTTGTGTTCATAGCAAGTTGTGTTGTTTTTGTGCCGTTAGTCTCATCCTGATAAAGGCTCATCAGAACACGGTCATTCGTACCTTTGACGGCGTTCTTGAGCAGCTGACGCTGGCACTTGCGAACTTGATAATTTGTGCTGTCTGTTTTGCGGAAACCCGCCTCAAGTGCTTGATGCTTACAAGCTGTCGCCGCAGCTGTTTTGAAGGACTTAAGATTGACCTCTGCGCTTGCGGATTTGTCATAGTTAAATGACGCTTTGAATGTGTCACCGGCGTAAGCGGTTGTAGACGTAGCTGCGATAGACGCTGTAAGGGCTGCGATTGTAAGAACTGTTTTGTTAAAGCGTGTCATAGTTTTTCTCTCTCATGTTTGTGCCAATTGATTTCGGCGGTTCAGTGCTGTGACTGTCTCGCCACAACTTCAAACTGGCCCAAACGAAAAACTTTATCCTGATGTCCAAAAAATGGTTTTGAGAAATTTTTCTGATGAAAATATGATGTCATTGTTTTTAAACGATTTTTAGGTCATAATTTTCACCTTGCCCTCATATTTTTCCGCTTTATAACAGTCTCGTAAGGAAATTTGAGTTGATTGATTTTAAAAACATCAGAAAAAATACCTTCCAGATTGGGCAGTTTCGGATTGAGCCGACACGCAATTTGATAAAAAAAGATGCCCAAAATTTTTCGCTTGAACCCAAAATTATGGATGTGCTGTGTGAGCTTGCGAGTTATCCGGGCGAAGTAATTGGGCGCTATGATTTAATACAGCGCGTTTGGAAAGTGGATTACGGTGCCGATGAAAGCCTAACCCGTGCCATTTCTGTTCTACGCAAGACCTTTCGCACAGGCGGCGCGGCTGAAAAATACATTGAAACGATTTCAAAAAATGGGTACCGCCTCATCGCGCCTGTGAGCGCATGGGAAGAAGACGGCACGCGTCAAATTCCTCAACCTGCCAAACGCGCCTTCATCGCCCCGCCTGCTAAAACGCCAACGACCTCGCCACCACAGCCCATAGCGCCCGCCCCTATCAAAAACGCGTCAATAGTGTCACCCATGCCGTCTTTGCCTGTTAATACTGCGCCCTCACCCATCCCTGCGCCAAAACCCACAAGTAGTTTGAAGGGGCTCATTCCAGTTGTGGCGATTTTGGTCTTACTCGCCGTCGCGACACCCTTTGCGGTTGGCTATTTTAATGCGCCTTCAGATGCTTACGAGACTGAAATCGCGGAGTTGCGAGACCTCTCAACAGTTGACCCTGGCGCGCTTGATAAAATTGACCCCATAATTGTAGACGAGCCCTTTCGCGGCGACGTCTCAGATACTGTTTCGAGTTACGGCCGCTCCGTTGCCGTAATTCCTTTTGTCGATATGAGCGCGGACGGCACAAAACGCTATTTCGCAGACGGCATGGCCGAAGATGTCTTGCTTGAGCTCGCCTCGATTGAGGGCCTTCGCATCGTCAGTCGTAATGCCTCCGCCAGCGCCATGAATGAAGGGGCCAACCTCAGCACTATCGGTGATATCCTTAGAGTCTCTCACCTGATTGACGGATCTGTGCGCACAATGGGGGAGCGCGTCCGCGTATCTGTTCAACTTGTCGAATCAAACACCCAAACACAGCTCTGGGGGAATAGCTATGACGGCTCTCTCAAAGACGGCCTGAACCTGCAAAGTGAAATTGCGCGCGATATTGCGGCCGAGCTTAATCTTCTCCTCGCGCTCAATGATGATACGCCGATTGAGTTTAACCTCTCGACATTTGGGGCCTCACCCTCTGACGCTTTAGACTCCCTTACAAATGCTAACGCTAAAAAAAAACTGAGAATTCCAGACTTCGTTCCGAACTAAAGTGGCAAGAGGACGAGATTTCCGATATGGTCGAAGAGCTCAACAGGGCTTTGGCAGGCGAACTTGATAGCCCCATCCCGACACCGCCAGAACCCGAAAATGAGCGGCCTTAAACCGAGCCAACTTCACACGCTCAAAAGCTCTTAGAATTAAAAGCTCTTGGAATTAAAAGCTCTTGGGATCAAAGATAAACACATCCGTAATCGGTTCACCCAAAACATGGGCGATGCGAAAGGCCAGCTCGATGAGATTTTTGGAACTTATATACGAAACTAGACACGCCGCGCAGTTGGAATTGGGTTTTTAACTCCAGAGATACGGCAATATTCTTCAATCTGAACTTCTAAGCCAGAAAGCCTTACAAGTCTGTTTTCCAACATTTCAGAAATCCTGTCTTCGCCTTCTGGAATAACTCCACCAGAGTATTTTTGCACTTGCACGACTAAGCTTGAATCACCAGAATTTAGCTTAGCTATTTCCAAACATAGCTTTTTGTGTTCCCTGACATAACAATCAAGGTCTGATGAATTTGGATTTTGTGGCGCATTCATTTTGACTTCTCAATCTTCTTGTCAGCCGCAAAAAATATCGCCTTAGCAATTTTTTCAGCAGGCGCAGGGATGGGTTTAATCTCGTTCTTGACGGGACAGCCTCTAGGTTTCTTATCTCTCTTGTCGGTCATATGAGCCTCTAAGCGGTCAAGTCATTCCAAGGAAGTCGCTTGTGCAATAAATATGCTAAATTGCGTAATGAAACGATTCTTTTCAATATTAGTTTTCCTGTTTTTACTTTTGTGCAGCCAAGTAAGCTACGCACAAGAAAAAGCTCAACCACCCGCAGATGCTTCGCCTGTTGTCACGGCTGACGAGGGCAATAAAGAAGCTAAAACCGCTCCACAGAATGCAAAAACTGATGCCAGCAATCAAGATGAGCGGCCTACTTCTGTAAATTCTGCGCTGGACGATCGCATGGCTAAAATTGCGCAAGAAGCGAATAATTGGGCGATGGGGCAAACTGTTATTGGAGGTATCGGCCTGATTTTTGTAGTTGCCGCCACCATTTTTGCTGGGTTGGCTTGGCGTGCGGGTCGAGATGCGGTCAAAGTAACTAGGGAAATTGGCGAGGCTCAAGTCAGAGGTTACGGAGTGATAAAAAGCGCTGAATTTTTTCTTCTCAATGATATTTTTGATGTAAACTTCATTATTGAAAATGTCGGCAATTCTCCAATCATTACTTGTAGTTTGAAGCTTCAAGTTTTTCTGAAAGACCCTTCTCAAACCGAACCCGAAAGTTTCTTTATACCCAAGTATGTTAAAGGAATGAGTAAAACTTTCGATATTGGCCCTGCGGAAATCAAAGGTCAGACGGCATTTAAAAAACTGCATTTTCCTTCCCAAAAAGATATTCCTCAACCTCACGCGTTCCTTCAAAATAGTTGGTATTTGATGGGAGAAGTCATTGAGACAGACGTTTTTAATTCGGTGCATAGATACAAATTCAAAGCCACTCCAGTTTGCACCTCTGTCAAGGAACATGAGGGTCTCTGCACTAGCGTTGGCAAGCTTGTAATCAGTGAGGTTGGCATTCGGAGTGCCGACAAGAAAAAAGCCTAATATTAAAACCTTAAACATCAGGATTTCTCCTGACTTTTGTGAGGCTGTCTAGTTTCGTATATAAGTCCAGATTTTTTACATCACCCTAATTCTTCAAAATAATCCTGTACCGCGCTTTACCCGACTTTAGCCGCTCAACCGCCCCATTCACATCGGTCATGTCGAAATACTCGACTAGGGGTTTGATGTTGTGGCGGCTGCAAAATTCGAGCATGCGCGCGACCATGGCGGGGGCGCCTGTGTCGGAGCCACCGACGGATTTGCCGCCGGCTATCATAGAAAAGGCTGGAATGGCCATTGGCTCAGCCACCGCACCGACCGTGATAAGCTGTCCGTTGGGGGCGAGCGTGCTCATATATTTCGCCCAAGGAAGCGAGGCGTTGACCGTGGAAATAATCATATCAAATTTACCGCGTAGAGGCTTGAGCGCGTCTGTGTCGCGCGAGTTGACAACGTGATGCGCACCGAGCTCTCGCAGCTCATCTTCTTTGTCCATAGACGTCGTAAACGCTGTGACCTCACACCCCCAAGCGCGGGCAAATTGCAATGCGAGATGACCGAGCCCGCCAATGCCGATAACGCCGACACGGTCTGTGGGCTTGAGCCCGTAATCCATCATAGGGGCGAAAACGGTAATGCCGCCACAAAAGAGCGGCCCTGCGGACGCGGCGTCCATTTCGTCTGGCAGGGGCACAGCCCAAATATCTTGCACGCGGATTTTATCGGCAAATCCCCCTCGCCCGGCTATTGTCGTTGTGAGCGTTTGGCAGCGCTGCTGCGCGCCAGACAGGCAGGGCGAGCAGTGCATGCAGCTTTCAGAATTCCAGCCGACGCCGACCGTCTGCCCGACCTCTATATTTTTGACGTGCGCGCCGACGCTCGCCACTTTGCCAACAATTTCATGCCCCGGCACAAGCGGATATTGCGACCCGCGCCAGTCATTATTTATCATCGACAGATCAGAGTGGCAGAGACCGCAGGCGGTAATATCAATTTCAACTTCATGCGGGCCGAGCTCGCCAACGTCATATGTGAACGGCGTGAGGTCAGCTCCCGCTTCGGTGGCGGCGTAGGCGTTAATGGTAGTCATATGGGAGTCCTGTTGTGAGGGTCTAGCTTAACCAACGCCTTGTGCTAGCCATTGTTCCCGCCGCGCGTCTTTTCGCCTTTTTCTGACTCATACGGATTATTATCGGCGCGAACAATCATACGGATAGGCACGCCCGGTAGGTCGAAATCCTCACGCAGGCCGTTAATCAGGTAACGCTTATAGCTCTCTGGCAAGGCATTGACGCGCGAGCATTTGAGCACAAATGTGGGCGGGCGCGTCTTCGTCTGGCTGATATATTTCGGCCGAATGTGACGGCCGTTGACCGCAGGCGGCGGATGGCGACGAATTTTCTCGCTAAGCCATTCATTAAGCTGGCTTGTCTTGACCTTGGCGGACCAATCAATTTGGACTTTCTCAATCGCGGGCAGAAGATGCTCGACCTTACGCCCCGTCAGGCCAGAAAACATCACAACAGGCGCGCCGCGTAGTTTCGGCAAAAGACGCTCCGCCTGCTCGCGAATGGATTTCGCGGCCTCGGATTTATTTGCGACCAAATCCCATTTCGTGATACCAAAAACAAGCGCGCGGCCTTCACGCTCGACTAGGGCCGCGATTTGCAAGTCTTGCTTATCAAAAACAGATGTCGCGTCCATCAGCAACACGACGACCTGCGCAAAGCGGATGGCGTGGAGGCTGTCATGCACCGACATTTTCTCAAGCGTCTCTGTTACCTTGGCTTTCTTGCGCATACCCGCTGTATCGTGGAGCTGTACGCGGCGACCTTCCCACATATGGTCAATCGTAATCGCGTCACGTGTCACGCCTGCTTCTGGCCCGACGAGTAAGCGGTCTTGACCTATGAGTGTGTTAATCAATGTCGATTTGCCTGCATTTGGGCGA
>CALLME010000249.1 GCA_938007945.1 uncultured Caulobacterales bacterium | reverse complement strand
AAGCTTTGTTGACGAAGCCGAACGCGCCGAAAGCCTCATCCGTATCACGGTAGAGACGTCTGAGCGCAAATTTGCCGTCGTCGGCACGATTTACCGCGGTGAACCACGCATCGTGCGCCTGTTCGGGGTGCAGATGGACGCCGCCTTCTTTGAGAATATGCTCTACGTCCGCAATGAAGACCGCCCTGGTTTTGTCGGCAAGCTCGGCAATATCCTCGGCGAAGCAGGCGTGAACATCGCAACCTTCTCTATGGGCCGTATGGAGCAAGGCGGCGAAGCCGTCTGCCTCGTCGCCGTTGACGCCGTCGTAGACGCCGACACACGCGATAAAATCTGCAATATCAGCGAAGTGAAAAAAGTCGATTTTGTGAGTTTGTAAGGGCCACACAGCCTAAATTAAAGTCCCTCCACGAACGTGGGGCGGCTTTGATAATTCGGGTCGAGCGTATTACTTAATCAAGCGCGAATTTGGATATGTAGCATGCCACCCAAACCAAAACGCGCGGTTATAAGGAAGACGTTTCAACTCACGGCCATCCGCTGAGACCAATTTACTCTCAGATAATGTCCAGACTTTTCCGGCACTATCAATAACCGTCTTATCTCCATCAAAGCTTTCAAAGCTCAGATTCTGAGGGTCGTAAACACGGTTTGCTCCCGTTTTATCTGTCAAAACAAGAATGTTTTGCGTCCCCAATTTATCTTCATAGACTGGGGTTTTCGCCAAAAACTTCGCTGATATCGCTAGCTGCTCTCGGGGATTGGATTTAAAACGTAGCGCCAAAACTTCGTCTTTATTTTTTAGACGATTGTCATTGTATGGCGTATTGAACATAAGCTTATCAGTGGCAAAATATTCATGATAGGCAACGCCCTCATCGTAATCACGGCGATGACCAGTCTCCAGCGATAAAACCTTTGTTTGTGGATGGCGGCGTTTCCATTCGCCCCATGTTGTCGTCACAACACTCTGATGCTCTAGAGCAATATCTTTATCGACCAATGGACCTAAGACAGGTTCCCCTTTAATTGTGTTCCAAAGAGATTGTGTCTCTTTGTCGTACATAAGCTTGTTTGATCTATATAAAAATCCGCTAGTGCCAACATTACGAGCTACGCCATTTGTCTTGGTTTCGTATAAAATGACTGTCCCACAAAGGGTACAATAAACACCCGCTACATCGACCCCACCAACTGTATCAACGAACATTTCATGCCAAGCCAAAATACGTTTTGGATAGGCGCGTACATCACCATTAACTTCAATCCCGAATATGATATTATCGTCTTCTAAGTAATTGGCTTGATCGGCACGCAACATTTTGGGTTGCCGTAAAGGTGGAATCCCGTCCTGACGAACACCGCCCCAGCGAATTTCATCTAATCTGATTTTAGCCGTTTGCCCACGACCTTTGAAGTATTTTTCAAAACGGGGATCAATAGCTCTATAAAATTCTGCTTTAAAATCATCATAACCGACCGTTTTGATTTCTGGCTGATTCCATAACCAACGATACCAACCATTAATATCTGTCCCAAAATCCTGCTGCGTGCTTTCTCGCATCTGCTCTAATATAGCCCTGCGCATCCGTGGGTCGGCGATGAAATTGAAAATTTCTAAAGACGGCGCAATATAGGCAGGTGACCATCTTTTTTTCAGTTCCGCATATCGCTCACTTTTATTGCTAAACAGGTCTGCGTCCAAAAGCGAAAGCAGAAAGTCTTGATCCGCTTGTGTAAGTGTCTGCTCAGTATTTTCTTTGAGACTCACCGTGTTATCAACGACAGGCGCAGAACGGGTCTGAGCAAACGCATATGTCGTCCCTGCCGCGAGAATGACGCTTGCCGTAAGAGTTCTAATGTTGAATTTAAAAATCATATTATATCCACTTCTTGTGAAGTTGATAATATGGCAAACTAAACCAGTTGCATCTCACAAGGCGCGCTCTCTTGATAAAGTCGCTGTGACTGAGACGAGAGCACCGCCATGGCGGACATGCTCAATAACTCTTGTAGATAACCTCCACTCTCGACTCGCAATCGCCCTCCAAACGCGCTATTGGCTATAAAAGTCTGGGACTTAGATTCTTGGCGCGTGGGTGTCTCCTTCGCGCCTTTGCTTTGTCCGAAATTCAAGCGCGCGAAAAGCGGAGAGACTTATGGGTAATGTTGTTGTTGTGGGCTCCCAATGGGGTGACGAAGGCAAAGGCAAAATTGTTGACTGGCTGAGCAGCCGCGCCGATGTTGTTGTCCGTTTCCAAGGCGGGCACAATGCAGGTCATACGCTCGTTGTGGACGGGACGACCTACAAACTCTCACTCTTACCGTCTGGCGTCGTGCGCGGCGGCAAGCTCTCTGTTATCGGAAATGGTGTTGTCTTTGACCCGTGGGCGTTCCTATCCGAGGTTGAGCGTATCAAAGGCCAAGGCGTGAAGATCAATCCAGAGAACCTTCTGATTTCTGAAAGCGCGCCGCTTATCCTGCCAATCCATAGCGAGCTTGACGGCATCCGCGAAAACCGCGTGGACGGCATTAAAATCGGCACGACCAAGCGCGGCATCGGCCCCGCCTATGAAGACAAAGTCGCGCGCCGCGCTATCCGCGTCTGTGACCTTGCTGACCCAGAGCATCTTATGGCGCGGGTTGAGAACTTGCTGCATCACCATAATGCGCTTCGCGTCGGTCTTGGTCATCCTGAGACGGATCCGCAAACACTCTATGATCAGTTAATGGACATTGCGCCGAAAATCCTCCCCTACATGTCGCCTGTCTGGCATGAGCTTGAAGAAGCACAGCGCGGCGAGAAGAAAATCCTCTTTGAAGGCGCGCAAGGCGCGATGCTTGATATTGACCACGGCACTTATCCTTTTGTGACAAGTTCTAACACCATCGCAGGCCAAGCGGCAGCGGGTTCTGGCATGGGGCCGCGCGCGCTCAACTATATCCTTGGCATTACCAAAGCCTATACAACACGCGTCGGCGAAGGGCCCTTCCCGACAGAGCTAAC
>CALLME010000248.1 GCA_938007945.1 uncultured Caulobacterales bacterium | reverse complement strand
GCGATGGCGGGGGCGCTTGATCCTAAAGCGCGGTTTTTTACGCATTTTCTATCTGGCCTTGCCGTCGCGCTTTCAATCGCAATTGGGACTGAAGTCTATTTATTT
Organism: uncultured Caulobacterales bacterium; assembly: GCA_938007945.1. Lineage (GTDB taxonomy): Bacteria > Pseudomonadota > Alphaproteobacteria > Caulobacterales > Maricaulaceae > Fretibacter. The sequence goes on along the minus strand of CALLME010000248.1, from coordinate 7,184 downwards.
GGCGCGGTCATTTGCGGCTATGTTGCGCTGAATTGGGTTATTAAAGGCGACGCCGCGCGTCGGGCCACGCAAGGATATGGTCTAGGATTAAGCCTCGCTCTACTCGGCACATTTTTCGCAACCCTAAACCCGTCGGACTACAGCGTTATTAAATGTGACTCGTTGTCTTTTATTGTCATTAGCGCAGGATGTGCAGGCGGGTTAGGTCTCGCGCTAACCGCACAATTTGCTAATGGGCGCGGCGCAAAATCTCGCTATTTATCGGGCGGTGTCATCGCGCTTATCTGCCTCATTATTTTTGCGCTTCAAGCGCCGCAATGCATGGCGAACCCGCTCTCTGATTTACCCGAAGACGTGACGCGACTTTGGTTAAATGAGATACAAGAGGCGCGACCTTTATGGGACATTCAGAGCGATTGGCTTGCCATTATTCCGCTGACTCTTGGCCCAGCTTTGCTCGCGATTTTCGTTCTCGCGCGACAGCTCAAACGGGACGCAAAATGGTCGGCGCGTTGGTTGGTATTATTCTTACTTATAAGCGCGACGGCACTGTCAATTTATCAAATCCGTTTTAACATATTCTCATATGTGTTCGGGCTTGTGCCGCTGGCGGCATGGACGGCAGAGCTCTATAATCGCGGCAAAGCGAAGGCGACGCAATCCGAGACGGGCAGTAACGTCGCTTATATAGGCGCGCTCGCTTTATCCATACCGCTCGTGTGGCTCATCCCTGCCTCAATTGTTACGTCCAGCAGCGGCAGTGATACTGACGCGGCCGCCGCGCAAGTCGCGAGCTGTTATTCCGATGAAGTTATGGCTGGCCTAAATACACTTCCCGTGGGTCGTATCGCGAGCACAAGTAATGGCGGGTCAGAGATACTTTACCACACTGACCACAGCGCGCTCAGCGGGAATTATCACCGCAATATCGCAGGTATTTCAGCGCAGATTAGATTGGCGACATCTGAGCCTGCGAGAGCCCATGGTATCCTGCGCGAGATGGCGGTGGATTATCTGCATTTCTGCAAGACCTCACCAGAAACGCAGACGCTTATTGATGAAAATAAAGATGGCCTTTATGCGCGTCTCAAGCGCGGCGAGGCGCCAGATTATCTGTCGCAAATCCTGTCGCTGGAAGATGGTGGTGTGCAGATTTATAAGGTCAGTGACCTGCGCTAAAACGGGCTAAACCTCTGAGCGGTGGTCGCGCGCGAGAAGCTCTGTAATTGCCTCATCCACGCTCATATCGCCCGCGAGTATATCTGCCATAGCGGTGCAGATTGGCATATCAACACCGTGCTGTGTGGCCATTTCTTTAAGGGCAGGGGCGGTGGCGACACCTTCTGTGACAGCTGTGCGGTCCGCGAGCACCTCAGCCGCCGTTTTGCCCTGACCCATCGCCAGTCCACATGACATATTACGCGACTGCTCAGAACTACAGGTAAGGACTAGATCTCCCAGCCCGCTCATACCCGTGAGCGTTTCAGGACGACATCCCAAGGCCGTGCCGAGCCGCGTCATTTCTGCAAAACCGCGCGCGATTATCGCGGCGTGGGCCGATCGCCCGAGTCCTTTGCCGAGGACAATCCCGCAGACAATGGCGAGCACATTTTTTACCGCCCCGCCTATCTCTGCGCCTAGGACATCGTCTGAATAATAAGGCCGAAAGGTCGGCGCGGCGATGGCCTTTACAAGCGCGCGCCCGTCCGTTTCATTTGCGCAAGCCAGTGTAACCGCTGTCGGTAAACCTTTGGCGACATCAATCGCAAAACTTGGCCCGGACAAGACAGCCGCTTGCGCGTTTGGCAGAGTCTGCGCGAGCACGTCTGACATAAAACTGCGTGTCGAAATCTCGATACCTTTGGAGCAAAGGATGACGGTCTGTCCGTCGCGCGCATGGCGGGCGTAGCTTATCAGAATTTGTCGCGTGTGCTGTGCGGGCGCGACGGATAAAACCGCGTCGCAATCACCTAAATCAGAAAGCTGACCCGTCGCTTTAATAGACGGATTGAGTTTCACGCCTGGCAAAAAGAGGGTGTTCTCATGAGATGAATTAATCGCCTCCACACAGTCCTCTTCAAATGCCCAAATAGTCACCTCACGCCCGACAGATGCAAGCGTTTGCGCAAGTGCTGTGCCCCACGCCCCGCCGCCAATCACACCAAATTTTTGAAATATTCCGCTCATGATTTTGCGCCTTTTTTGCCTGAGCCACTCATGGGGTTTTGTATGGCAGATTTACTATCAAGTGGCCAACGCGGACGCGCTTTAACAGACAGTGCGCTACGCTCGCCCGCGTGTAAACGCTCCGCCCCTGCGAGCGCTATCATGGCGGCGTTATCCGTGCAAAACTCGAGCGGCGGCGCGATAAGCTCAAATCCGTTTTGAGTGCATAATTCCGTCAGTGCCGTGCGAATAGAGGCGTTGGACGCAACGCCACCTGCGACGACAAAACGGTGCGGCGCGTCACTTGGCCCAGCAGATTTCACAAACATGTCCATCGCGTTTTGCGTGCGGTCAGATAGCACATCACACACCGCCTTTTGAAAACTCGCGGCGAGGTCAGCTTGCGCCTCTTCAGATTTATCAGACTTATCCCATGCGCGCGCGACGGCCGTTTTTAACCCTGCAAAGCTGAAATTGGCGTGCTCCGTGCGTGCAAAAGGGCGGGGGAGGGAGACGGCTTCGGGATTGCCCATCTTCGCCACGCGTTCGAGATTCGGTCCCCCTGGAAAACCCAGCCCCATGACTTTGGCGGATTTATCAAACGCCTCGCCCGCGGCGTCGTCCACAGTACTTCCCAGCCGCTCGTAATCACCTAGTCCTTTGACAGATAAAAGCTGACTATGCCCGCCAGACACGAGCAGTAGCAAATAAGGAAAAGGGCAAGCGCTCGCAAGGCGCGGGGAGAGCGCGTGACCTTCAAGGTGGTTGACCGCGATGAGCGGAATATCCAGCGCCATGGACAAGCCCTTGGCCGCCATCAATCCCGCAATGACGCCGCCAATTAAGCCTGGCCCCGCCGTGGCGGCAACGGCGTTGAGGTCAGAGTAATCCAGCCCTGACTTCGTGAGTGCTTGCTCGATAATATCATCAATTTTTTTCATATGCGCGCGCGCCGCAATCTCTGGCACGACACCACCAAATTTAGCGTGCTCTTCATCTTGGCTTGCGATGATTGAGGACAGTAGTTCAGCTTTTCCGTCGGCGCCCCGCCGCAGAACTGCCGCTGCCGTTTCGTCACAACTTGATTCAATGCCAAGCACAACGGTGCCCTCATTTAAGACCGCAGCTATACCGTCGGTCTTGGCTTGCGTTAACGGGGAGGAAGCGGCTATGGGCATGGCAGTTTAATGCCCTTAAAGGAACGCGCTTGTCTAGTCTTGCTTCACAGATAGAAACGCTCAAAATCGGCACGCGTGGCTCGCCTCTCGCGCTGTGGCAAGCGCATATGGTGCGCGATGTTTTGGTGGCGGTCCACGGCCTTGAAGAAAGCCAAGTTGAAATCGTCGTTCTGAAAACGAGTGGCGACGCGATTAAGGGGCATCTCTCGGAATTTGGTGGCAAGGGCCTATTCACACGCGAGCTTGAAGAGGCGTTGCTTGATGGGCGTATTGATTTGGCTGTTCACAGCATGAAAGACGTGCCTACGGTCGGGCATGAGGATTTAGCGATTGGCGCGATTTTGCCGCGCGAGGATCCGCGTGATGCCTTTATCGGCGGCGCGGCGCGCTCCCTTGAGGACTTGCCCTATGGGGCGACAGTGGGATCTGCCTCCATCAGACGTCGTGCGCAACTCGCGAGCTTTCGCCCCGACATTAAATTTGCGCTTCTGCGCGGTAATGTTGGCACGCGTCTTGTCAAGCTCGCGCGCGGCGATTGCGACGCGACGTTTCTGGCTTATGCAGGGCTAAAACGCTTAGGGCAAAAAGAAGTCGCCACGAAAGTGATCGCGACAGACATCATGCTGCCTGCGCCCGCGCAAGGGGCTGTTGGGATTGAATGCCGCAAAGACGCGCCGCTCACCGTGGCGGCTGTGGGTGCGCTGGATCATTTTGAAAGCCGTCTTGCGATTAGCTGTGAACGCGCGTTTCTGCGCGCGCTTGACGGGTCGTGCCGTACGCCGATTGCGGCGCTGGCGGAGATAAATGACGGCATACTCTCCTTTCGCGGACAAGTGCTGTCGCATGACGGCACGCTTGATTTCAAAACGGACGGTACGTTGACTTTAGTTGACCCTGCTAAGGACTTAGAGACGGCGACGGCGCTTGGATTCGAACTGGGTGAAGCGTTGCGGGCAGACATTGGGGAGCGCATTACTTGGGACGCGTCAAGCGAGGCATGAGTAAAATATGTCAAAAAACGGTCTGGATCACGCGGACCTTACCGAGCGCAACGGACAGTGCAGCGGCGTTTGAAGCCGCAGGATTTAAATCTGTTGTCGCGCCGCTTTTGACTGTTGAGACCATCAAAGTCAAAGCGCAACTTCCTGACAAAACTATTTTGATCTTCACTTCACAAAATGGCGTCCGGGCGTTTTGTGAGCAGCATGAGTGCAGAGATTTTGACGTGGTTACCGTCGGCGACGCGACAGCGCAACTCGCGCGCAAGATGGGGTTTTTACGTGTGACGTCGGCGGCGGGCACGTCTGACGATATTGCACCGTTAATTGCACAGACCCCCAACTCAGACGCAATTTATCTCCATATTTCAGGCCAGCATGTGCGCGGCTCCGTCAGCAAAGATGTAGCGGCTTTAGGTTTGCGGTCTGAGCGCCGTATTTATTACCGCTCTCAACCTGTCTCAGACTTGCCAGACATCAATCTTACAGACATTGATATCGCCGTGTTGTTTTCGCCTTTGGCAGCAAAAACATATGCGCAGCTTATGCCGCGTGGCAGTGATATTAAATGTCTATCCATCAGCCCTGCAACTCATGACGCGCTCGGGGCGTTTAATGATGACACAGCTCTCGTCGCACAAGCCCCCACACTGGAGAGCTTGATTGCGGCGGCGCTTGCAACAGGTTAGGGTAGGCTATGAATGATACGTCCGAACATGACAATGCCACTGATGCACAAGATCTAATTGGCGACGATACTCTGCGGGATGAGGCTGACGCGTGCGACGCCTTTGTGGCCGCGCCGCCAGCGCCCGTGAAATCTGGTGTGGGCTGGGGCGTTGTCTTGCCCTTATTTCTTCTTGCGGGCCTCGGCGGGGCGGTTGGTGGATGGGCGCTGACGCAATATGTCATGCCTAATTATGTCGCGCTCCCACAATCTGACGCTCCAAAAGTAGAACCACAAACGGTTGATCTAGCGCCGCTGACCCGCCGTATTGAGAGCCTTGAGAAAAAACTCTCTGCGCAGTCTAGTGAACTGTCATTTCTCTCATCCGAAGTGAAATCTGGGTCAGCCTCGGTTACGGTCGGCGGCGTAGACAAAGCGCTGGATATCACGCCGCTGCTAAACCGCATCGACGCGCTTGAAACAGAGCTAAAAGCACGGCCCGCTGCCACGACTATCGTGAATCAAGACGGCGCGCCCGTCATAGATATGTCAGCCCTTGAAGATTATGAGATGCGGTTAGACGTCTTGGAAAAAACAATGTCTGAGCCGCGTCCTATAGATAACGCCTTATCAGAAAACCTTCGAGATGAGTTCGCAAGCGACGTTGATAGCTTACGCGCGCGCATTATGACCCTTGAAGAGAGCGTCGCAGAAGCCCGTGCACTGGCCGCCGCGCCAACTGTTGTACGCGAGACGGTCCTGCTGCCGCGATTCCCGCGCGAGGTCTTGCTAGAAGCGATGACCGCGCCCCGCGATCAAGACGCCCAAAGCTGGATTAGCCGAACATTGAAAAAACATATTTCCGTGAGAGATCCGCAGGAAGTCGCGCGCGCAGAGGCTCGCCTTGATGAAGTTGACGCCTTGATAGAGGCAAAAGAGTATGGGCAGGCGCTCGCGATCGTCGAGGGTATGCCGTCTGATGTACGCAGCCTTGCATCTGATTGGATATCGGCGGTAAAGTCCGAGATACAGTCTCGCTAACATATTTGGCACGACCAAAAGAAAGATCGCGATTATGATGAAATATATTATTGCTGTTGTGATTGCTATGGCGGCAGTTTTGGGACTGCTCCTTTATATCGGGGATAGCTCACAGCTCCAGATTATCTCAACCAGTCCGCGCGATTGGCTCAATAAAGATATTTCGCTATCCTCTCGCATGGCGGTTGTGATTGGGCTTCTGACTTTGCTCGGACTTGCCGTATTGTGGTCATTTCTGTCATTTCTATTCCGATTGCCAGGCCGCCTGAAATCAGGGCTAGGTCTTCGCAAACGCAACCAAGCGCTGGACGCAATGGAAGACGCACTCCTTGCGGGCGCAGAAGGCGACGCGGGTAAAGCACGCAAAAAAGCTGAACGCGCCCGCGCACTCGTGGGCTCAGAAGCTTTGGGCCGCATTATTTCCGCGCAATCTGCCGAAGCGTGCGGCGATAGCGAAGAAGCCATCACCCATTACCGCGCCATGCTAAAAGACGAAAAAACAGCGCCAACAGGCCGTCGCGGTCTCGCGCAACAGCTCATGTCTATTGGGGATACGGCAGGCGCGATGGAACTGTCAGAGTCGGTTTACGCAGAAGATAAAAACGCGCGTTGGGCCTTTGATGTCTTGTTTAACGCCCAAGTCACAGAAGGTCTCTGGGAACGGGCGGCAGAAACGGTTGCGCGGGCCGAACGCCGTAAACATATCGACAAAGATGTCTCGCGCCGTCGCCGTGCTGTGCTTTTGACGGCGCAAGCTGACAAGGTCACAGACGCAGGTGAGAGCCCGCAGGCTGCGCTGGATTTGGCGCTCGACGCCGCCTCTGACGCGCCTGATTTTGCGCCTGGTGTGGCGCTCGCCGCGCGGCTTTTGCTTAAAAGCGGAAATGAGAAACGCGCGGGTCAGATTATTGAAAAAGCGTGGGCGCGCCGCCCGCATCCTGCGCTGGCGCTTGCTTATCGCGATGTGTTGGCTGACGCTTCGCCAAAGGCGCGCGCGAAACGACTAGGGGCTCTGGCAAAGTCCAATACAGCTCACCGTGAAAGTGCGTTGCTGCTTGCCGAAGAAGCTTTGCTTAACGGCGACGGTGTTGCGGCGTGGTCTGCGCTCGACCCGCTGGTGTCCGAGGACAATCC
>CALLME010000247.1 GCA_938007945.1 uncultured Caulobacterales bacterium | reverse complement strand
GGCGGGCCTGTTTATCTTGATGGGCGCAGAGTTTATCGCGCTACTCCTCGTCATGGTATATGTCGGTGCGGTCGCTGTGCTCTTCCTGTTTGTCGTTATGATGCTCGACGTTGATTTTGTCGAAATGAAGCAAGGGTTCTTACAATATCTGCCGATCGGTGCGCTTGTCGCTGTGGTCCTTTTGATTGAGATGTTCTTCATCGGTGCGGCTTACTTTACGGGCGAGCAGAGCGCGCAACTTCCTGAACGTACTTCAGAGCTTTCAAATCTCGAACAATTCGCTTCCGTGCTTTACACGGATTACGCCTTCTTCTTTGAGGCAGCCGGCCTTGTGCTTCTTGTGGCGCTGGTGGGCGCGATTACGCTGACCCTTCGCGAACGTGATGGTGTGCGCCGTCAGAACGCTGTGAAGCAGATAGAACGTACGCGCGAAGAGGGTGTCGAACTTGTCGATATCACACCAGGGCAAGGCGTAGGTTAGGGGACGGCTATGACTATCGGACTTTCACATTACCTTGTCGTCGCAGCGATCCTTTTCGTCATTGGGGTTTTTGGGATTTTCGTGAACCGTAAAAACGTCATTATTATTTTGATGTGTGTCGAGCTTTTGCTGCTCGCCGTGAATATCAATTTTGTGGCCTTCTCAGCGCACATGCCCGACATCGCGGGCAATGAACCGCTTGCGGGACAAGTATTCGCACTCTTTGTTTTGACTGTTGCAGCTGCGGAAGCGGCTGTGGGGCTGGCTATTCTCGTCGTCTATTTCCGCAACCGCGGAAACATCGCCGTCGAAGACATTGATTTGATGAAGGGCTAGCCTGATGCTTTACCACATCATCGTATTTGCGCCGTTGATTGGCGCCATTATCGCAGGCATGACTGGCACGCGCTTTATGGGTGCCAAGCTTGGCGACAAGCCGTCTATGGCGATTACGACGGGGCTTTTGTTCGTATCGGCCATCCTGTCATGGTACGCCTTTATTCAGGTAGGATTTAATCATAACGAACAAGATATCACCGTTCTTCGTTGGATGGATGTTGGCGGTATGAAAGCCAATTGGGCTTTCCAAATTGATACGCTAACCGCTGTTATGCTCGTTGTGGTCAACAGCGTCTCTGCGCTCGTGCACCTCTATAGTTGGGGCTATATGAGTGACGACCATTACAAGCCGCGTTTCTTCGCTTATCTGTCACTGTTTACTTTCGCCATGTTGATGCTGGTAACGTCAGATAATTTCATTCAGCTCTTTTTTGGCTGGGAAGGGGTGGGCCTCGCATCCTATCTGTTGATTGGGTATTATTATAAAAAGCCGTCGGCTAATGCGGCAGCGATTAAAGCCTTTGTGACGAACCGTGTCGGTGATGTGGGTCTTGCGCTAGGCGTGATGACGATTTTCCTCGTCTTCGGCTCTGTCAAATTTGATACAGTCTTTGCCGCTGTAGGTGATAAAACGGACCTCATGTTGCCGTTCCTCGGCATGGAATTCCACGCGATTGAACTGATCGCGGCGCTGCTCTTCATCGGCGCAATGGGTAAGTCTGCGCAATTTGTGCTGCACGTTTGGCTCCCCGACGCGATGGAAGGCCCGACGCCTGTGTCCGCACTTATCCACGCCGCGACCATGGTGACGGCGGGTGTATTCCTCGTGTGCCGCGCGGCGCCAATCTATGAACTTGCGCCAGTCACCTCTGGCTTCATTACCGCTATGGGCGCGTTCACGGCCCTCTTTGCAGCGAGTGTGGCGCTTGTGCAAAATGATATTAAGCGCGTGATTGCCTACTCAACGTGTTCGCAGCTGGGCTATATGTTCTTCGCCGCAGGCGTAGGCGCATACAACGCGGCGATGTTCCACCTGTTCACTCACGCCTTTTTCAAAGCGCTTCTCTTCCTCTGTGCAGGTTCAGTCATACACGCCATGCATCACGAGCAAGACATGCGTAAAATGGGCGGTATCCGTCATAAGGTTCCGCTGACTTATGCCGCCATGATTATCGGCACACTCGCGATTACGGGTATCGGCATCCCAGGGACAAAAATTGGCTTTGCAGGCTTTTTCTCTAAAGATGCAATTATCGAAGCGGCATATGCGGGCGGGACAAATGCGGCGGCCTTTGCATTCGTTGTTGGTATCATCGCGGCGCTGATGACAAGTTTCTACAGCTGGCGTCTCATCTTCATGACGTTTCACGGTGAATACCGCGGTGATAAGCACACGCTCGACCACGCGCATGAAAGTCCGCTGAACATGACTATTCCTCTCGGGCTTTTGTCTATTGGCGCTGTGTTCGCAGGTTTTGTTTTCTATAAATATTTCATGAGCAATTACGGTGACTTCTGGCACGGTGCTTTACCTGTCCATGCAGGTGAGCATCACGCTATGATGGCTGACGGTAATCTCTACGCGGCGGCTGAGACTGCCGCGTCAGACGCCCATCACGATGACGTAAGATATACGGGTATTAAGGGCTTCTTCTTTAACAAAGTTCACGGCTTCCCGTTCTGGGTCTTGCTTGCGCCATTTGTTGCGTCAATCTCCGGCCTTGTAATTGCCTTGGCTATGTATATGCGCGGCGAGGGCGCGACCAAGCATATCCGTGAGGTAAAGGAAACTGGGGGCGGACCGCTCTATAATTTCCTACTGAATAAGTGGTATATCGACGAGCTTTATGACGCGACAATTGTGCGCGCTGTCCGTTGGCTGGGTGATATGTTTTGGAAGATTGGTGACCAAAAAATCATCGACGGCTTTGGCCCGAACGGTGTCGCGGCTTTTGCGGCAGGCACGGCCAAGCGTCTCTCTAAAATTCAGAGCGGGCAGCTTTATCACTACGCCTTTATTATGCTCATTGGCGTTGTTGGGATTATCGCATTCGTCTTTGCAGGCATGGGAGGTTAGCCATGTTTGAAAATATTCCAATTTTATCACTGATAACATTCTTCCCAGCACTCGCGGCTGTCTTCCTTATGGTGATTGCGCGAACGGCGAAGTCGGATGAGGCGAAAGAGCAGATTGCGAAAAATTCGCCATTTGTTGCGCTCCTCGTATCGGGCGTTGTGTTCCTATTATCACTCCTACTTGTGCTGGCTTTTGACGGCAGTACCGCAGACTTCCAATTTACCGAAGACACAGCATGGCTAGGTGGCGGCATTGAATACCGCATGGGTGTGGACGGCATTTCAATCTTGTTTGTTCTACTGACGACATTCCTCACGCCGCTGTGCATACTTGCAAGTCAGACATCAATTAAAGACCGTATGCTCGAATATATG
>CALLME010000246.1 GCA_938007945.1 uncultured Caulobacterales bacterium | reverse complement strand
CGCGGATCGCTCGCGCCCAGTTTGACGCCCGCGCCTTGCCCGACACTATTTACGCGCCCTAAGACAGTGCGCGCATAGTCGCCCGTTTCGTCTTTCACAAGAGTGAATCCGCGTCGTTCAAGTTCATCAAGCGTGTCTTTTGAAATGCCTGGCTCAACGGCGACACGGTCAGGCAGCCATTGATGGTGAATGCGCGGCATGGCGGTGGCTTGGGCAAGGTTCATATCCCATTCCACGACATTGAGCACCATTTGCAAAACAGCGGTAATAATCGTACTGCCGCCTGGACTACCTGTCACGAGGACAGCCTTGCCGTCCTTGAGCACAATGACGGGCGACATAGAGGATAGAGGACGTTTGCCAGCTTCAATTTTATTGGCCTCCCCGCCCACTAGTCCATAGCCATTGGGTGCGCCCGGCTTGGCCGAAAAATCATCCATCTCATTGTTGAGTAAGAACCCCGCGCCGTCGACCGTGTAGCCGCTGCCGTAAGAAAAATTCAATGTGTAGGTCACAGACACCGCATTGCCCTCTTTATCGATGACTGAATAATGCGTCGTCTGTGGCGACTCATAAGGCATTTTAGCGGCGGGTGCGATGTCTGCGCTGCGGCTGGCTTGGGTCAGATTAATCGTGGCGGCTTGCGCAGCATTATAGGCTGGATCAATCAAGGCCTGCGTTGGCACATCCGCGTAATCTGGATCGCCAAGATATTTGGAGCGGTCTGCAAAGGCGCGCCGCATCGCTTCAATCAGTTTGTGCAAATAATCCGCGCTGTTATGGCCATTCGCTTTGAGATCATACCCCGAGAGCATGTTGAGCATTTGAATGATGTGCACCCCACCCGAACTTGGCGGTGGCATAGAGGTGATGGTGTAGCCGTTATATTCGCCCGTCACCGCGTCGCGCGTGACTGTCTTATAATTGGCAAGATCGTCTCGCGAAATAAGCCCGCCGCCTTTTTCCATCTCTGCCGTGATGAGGTCTGCCGTTTTGCCTTTGTAAAATCCGTCTACCCCCTCTTTTTGAATGCGGCGCAGCGAGGCGGCGAGGTCTTTTTGCACGACCCGTTCGCCAACTTGATAACCCGCGCCACCTTTAAAGAAATACTCAACCGTGCTGGGGTCAGCGCTGAGCTGTTCGCGGTATTCATTCAGGCTTTCGACCAAGGCGTAAGAGGCGGGAAAACCGCGCTCCGCCAGACGAATGGCGGGGCCCATGACTTGGCGACGCGACATGGTGCCGTATGTCTCAAGCGCGTCGAGCAGGCCCATGACTGTGCCTGGGACACCTGCTGAAAGATGCGAATATTGCGCGAGGCGATTATCGACCTCACCGTCCGCGCCGATATACATATCACGGCTCGCGCGGGCAGGAGCCATTTCGCGAAAATCAATGGTGAGTGTTTCATTTTGCTTGGCGAGATGTACGACCATAAAGCCGCCGCCGCCGATATTTCCGGCTTGTGGATGGGTCACGGCGAGCGCAAATCCTGTCGCGACTGCGGCGTCGACAGCATTACCGCCGCGCGCGAGAATATCGCGTCCCACTTCGGCGGCGAGGCGGTCTTGTGTGCTGACCATGCCGTGTTTGGCGACAACAGGATGAAAGCGCGAGTCATAGCTCATCACGGCGTTTGCGCCCGCTGCTTGGCTGTCTTTGGCCGTGCTTAGCTGTGGCGAGAGCAGTAAACATGCGGCGGTTGTGAGGCTGAGAATAAGGCGGTTCATGATGTGACCTTAAAGCTTTCGCGCTAGGGATAAAACATCTTCGAGCGCCGAATCGTAATCGTCATCTTTCGCCCAAAGCTCTAACCCGATCGGGCCGTCATAACTTTCGCGCACCGCTTTGAGCAAATTGACATGATCTATTTCACCTGTGCCAGGTTGGTGACGGTCAGGGCTGTCTGCTATTTGCACATAAGCGACATGGGCCGCGCCTTTGCGGAAGTTATCAATGAGATTGCCTTCATGGCGCTGCATGTGAAACAGGTCCCAATTTATCTTCATAAAAGGCGAGTTTATCTCCTCGCAAATACGCAACGCTTCGACGTGGCCATAAATAAAATGACCGGGATGGTTATACGGATTAAACGGCTCAATGGCGGCGAAAACTTGAGCGTCTTCAAAAATTGGGGCGGCAGCGGCCATATGGTCTTGATAGCATTTCAGCGCGTCTTCCATGGAAATGCCGTCTACGTCCTGATGGCCTGTTAGGGTTACGATTTTAGTCTCAAGGACGGCTGCGTTCTCAACGGCTTTTTTGCAATTTTCTAGAAACTCCGCGCGCGTGTCTGAGCGGGCCAGCGCAGGCGCGTCGCCGACGATTTGCGCGACTTTTAAGTCTGTAGGGATTTGCTTTTTTAGCTCGCTGGCTTTGCGGTCCCAACTATCGATGAACCAAAATTCAACTTGGGGAAAGCCCACTTCCGCAGCCTTAGAAAAGCGCTGCTCAAAGGGAATATCGCGCCACCAACTTTCAACATTGACGGCAAAACCTGCGAGCTTTTGGCGGACGTCTTCATCGCTAAGCGGTTTGTCGGCGGCAGGAGCAGTGCAAGCGGATATGCCCGCCACACCCGCGCCGAGCAAACCTGCTGCGATAAGCTCCCGCCTATTCATACTAGAACGGCATCTTCATACCGGGCGGCATTGGGATATCGCCCATAGCGGATTTCATCGTCTCGGCTTGGGCTTGGTCGAGCTTGACCTTGGCGTCTTGATAGGCCGCGATGATAAGGTCCTCCATAATTTCAATGTCTTCGGATTGTAGCTGCGGGTCGATTTTTAGGCCGCTCATATTACCGCCACCTGCGAGGCTGACTTCGACCATGCCGCCACCAGAGCGACCTGTGACAGAGAGGTCCGCGACTTGCGCCTGCGCCTCTTCCATTTTGGCTTGCATTTCTTTGGCTTGTTTCATCAAGCCCATCAAATCTTTCATGAGATTATCCTTTTAAGTCTCTGAGTCGTCGTCAACTTCAGTTGGTCTGAAATTGGCGGCTATGACATTTGTGTCTGGCGTTGATGTGGGGGCCGTGTCGCGAATTTCAATGAGTTTAGCGCCTTTAAACAAAGGGTGCGCGAAGGCAGGATGGGCGCGGTCTTTGGCCGCTTGTTCGTCTGTTATGCGTCGTTCGCGGGCTTTTATTGTCTCGCCCCCACCTGATTTCTCTGGCGAGACGATCCACATCGCGCCTGTGAGCTCTTGTAGCACCGCCACGATTTTTCCCGTCAGAGAGACAGGTGCGTCAACTGTGGGTTCAAACTTCATATTGCCTGCACGGAACGATATCGGTTGCACATAGCGTTTAATATCAGAGGCCAGCGCAATGTCTTTTGCTTCTACCGCCGCGACGAGTTCTTCTAGCGAACTGAGCTGCACATGATGCGCCGTGTCGGTCTGCGGACGAGTCTCAGCGCTTGGTTGAGAGCGCATGGTCGGGCCAGAGTTTGCACTCGCGGACATGGCAGGGGCAGACGGGGCGGGCGCAGATTTCGCCATTGTTTGCGTTGGTGCGGGGGCTGACGCTGACGCCGAGGCTGTGGACGCCGCAGGCGCCCCCGAACTCGCAGGCGCAGAAATCGTGCCGTCACGCAGCGCCTCAATCAATTTTGTTGCCATTTCAGGCGGCGGGAGTTGTCCTGCGACAGCTAAACCGAGCAGCGCCATTTCCGCCGCCGCCAGAGGCACAGGCGCAAGGCGCACATCACCATGCGCTTTCATCAGAAGCTGCCAAATCCGCGTGAGCTGCCCTGTAGAAAGCTCGTCTGCCAGCGCCTTCATCCGCCTCACTTGGTCGGGCGCAACGTCAAATTCTGCGTCATCGCCCAGCGTTTTAGCGCGCGTCACATCATGACAAATATCAAGCAGATCACGCATGACAATGGTGGGATCGGCGCCGTCTGCGTATTGGCTGCGCATTTCAAGTAGCGCGGCTTTGCCGTCACCCTTGGCCGCATGGGCAAAGAGGTCGAGCACGCGCACGCGGTCAGCGAGGCCGAGCATATTACGCACGTCTTCTGCGGACACATCGCCGTCGACTTCGCTCTCTTGAACAATGGCTTGGTCAAGCAATGACAGGCTATCGCGCACAGAGCCTTCGGCGGCGCGGGCAATCAGCGCGAGCGCTTCGTCGTCAATATGCGCGCCTTCTTTTTCTGTAATGCCGCGTAAGTGCGTGGCGAGGACATCGGCTTCAACGCGGCGTAAGTCAAAACGCTGACAGCGCGACAGAACCGTGATGGGGACTTTACGAATTTCCGTGGTGGCAAAGATAAATTTCGCGTGGTCGGGGGGTTCTTCGAGCGTTTTCAGCAGCGCGTTAAACGCCCCTGTCGAGAGCATGTGCACCTCGTCAATGATATAGACTTTATAGCGCGCGGAGACGGGGGCGTAGCGCACACCGTCTAGCATCTCGCGCATATTCTCGACCCCTGTACGGGAGGCTGCATCCATTTC
>CALLME010000245.1 GCA_938007945.1 uncultured Caulobacterales bacterium | reverse complement strand
CAGTCATTTTATAACCCACATTCCCATTTTTAGGGAGTGTGTAGCAGGTCTAGGTTATTTTTCGGTTTACGCGCGCGACATTAAATAACGGAGAGGAGCGCCTCGGCAAAACGCGGAATATTGGTCGTATTCGTGCCCGCAATGTTCACACGACCTGAGTCTGTGAGGTAAATCGAGTGTTTTTCACGTAAGGCTACAGCTTGCGCTTTTGACAGCGGCAGGGTGGAGAACATACCGTTTTGGTTTTTCACGGCCGCTGACATCACTTCGCCGCCTTGGACATTGAGCGCGTCAGAGAGTTGCGCGCGTAAGGACCGCATACGCTCACGCATCTCGTCAAGCTCTGCCGTCCATTCCTCGCGTAGCTGGGGGTCATCCAAAATACGCGCGACCAAAGCAGCGCCGTGATCTGGCGGCATGGAGATGATTTTACGTTGGATGGCGCCAAACTGGCTTTGGGCGTTAATGGCGCTGTCGACGTCTTTGGTCAGCACCGCGATGAGGCCGACACGTTCACGGTAAAGCGCAAAGTTCTTTGAGCAACTCGCCGCGAGGACAAGCTCGTCTTGGGTTTGGACCAGCTTGCGCAAACCGTAAGTGTCATCGTCCATGCCGCGGCCCAGCCCGAAATAAGCGAGGTCCACGAAGGGGACAAGTTTGTGCTCAGTCAGGAATTCTGAAAGTTGATCCCATTCCGCGTGGCTCAAATCTGCGCCAGTCGGATTATGGCAGCAACCGTGCAGCAGAACGATATCGCCAGGCTTTGCGCCCTCTTTTATCGCAGAGAGCATATCGTCAAAATCAACACCGAGCGTTTCGCGGTTGTAGTAAGGATAGGTCTTAATTTTGAGGCCTGCCGAACTGATAAGCGGGATGTGGTTCGCCCATGTCGGGGTCGAGACCCAGACGCTCGCCTCCGGACTGGCTGAATAAATAAGTTCTGCGCCGAGGCGAAGCGCACCACTGCCGCCTGCCGCTTGCGAACTTGCGAGACGCGGGTCATATTTTTCCAAAAGGTCTTTACCCAAAATAAGCTCAAGCATAGTGCGTCTGAAATCCGCATTGCCGACCGTGCTAACATAGGTCTTGCTTTGCTCTTCTTGCCACCAGAGCTGCTCGGCCTTTTTTACGGCGCGCATAATGGGGGTTGCGCCGTCTTCCGTTTTATAGACACCCACGCCGAGGTCGATCTTATCGGGATTTGTATCGGCTTTGCACATCGCCATAAGGTGCATAATGGCGTCAGGCGCTTTGGCGGTCAGGGCATCAAACATGGGTCGCTCGCAGTCGGTTTGCAGTCAATATGAAGCTGACTGTTAGCCTAGCAGACCTGCAAGTTCAACGCAGGATTATAGGGCGGGTGTGTTTATTCCGCAGGTCGCATGTCTGACGCTGGCGACTTACGAATGAGGGGCCAAAGAAGCTGTTCTCCGACAGAGGTTTCAGGCAAGTTTTCAACACCAAATTCTTTTGGATACTCACGCGTGATTTTAGCCGTCCCGAACAACACGTCCCAGAAAAAGAGCAGATTACCGTAATTGCCTTTGTAATTTGTGATGCCATCAGAGGCATATTTGCCGTGATGGGCGGCATGTGTAGCGGGCGTGCTGATGGTGCGCTCCACAATCCACATAATGGGCGAAAGCCATTTGATTTTGTAGAGCGGTTTATCCCACGCAATGTCACAATGTGCGCCGAATATCACTGTCATTTTAATGACGAGATAAACGGCGTACACCCATCCTCCCCCAAGGTAGATGAGAATGCCAGCAAACCAGAGGCTCGGCATGAGGTAGTAATAAAAGATGTTATTGCGGTAGACGATACGGATCGACATATATTCTGCATTGTGATGCGGGCGGTGAAGTTTATATAACCACGGCGTACTGTGGGTGATGCGGTGCCACCAATATTGCGTCATATCCTCAAAGATCAGGAAGAGTGCAAAGACGGCGAGAAACGGCCAACTCTCGAGCATACCCGCTGCATTTGGAAACAAAAATGATGCCAGAAGCGGGCTGAAAAACAACACGATTAGCGGCTGCGTCACGAGCACAATCATAGCAGAGCCGATCAGTTCGACCCAGCCGTCGCCTTTAACTTGGTTTTTCTTTTGAAAGAACTTTGTGAAGATGATTTCCGCCACGATAAAGGCGATAAAAATCAATAAGACGGCTAAGACTTCGGGTTTCATAGGGCTCACACTTGGTTGGTGTTTGGAAACGCTTACCAAGTGAGCGACAGCAAGACTGTCAGTTAAACGACAATATACGTGATAGGGCTAACTTAGCTATCTTTTTTCAAATCTTGCGCGATATGCGGATCTTGCAAAAGTTTTTGCATATCTTGCGCGGTCTCAAAACTTTCATCGACGACAAATTTGAGCGCAGGTGTCGACTTCATTTCCATTTCTTTGCCAAGCCGACCCCGCAAGAATTTGCTCGCGCGGTTGAGCGCCGCAATGAGCTTTTCATCGTCACCCCCGCCAAGAGGCGCCGCATAAATAATGGCATGTTTTAAATCCGGGCTCACGCGGACTTCGGAAATCGTGACGGACTTGCCTTGCAAATCCGTATCACGGAAATGCTCTTTTGCGATAATTTCGGCCAGCATACGGCGAATAAGTTCACCCGCTTTGAGCATGCGTTGTGACGGGGCTTTATGTTTTGACATTCAAGGCTTCCTTTATGTGCTCCCATAAAAAACGCGGCAAACGAGGAATCGTGGCCGCGCTTTTTCAAGTTTTTAGTCGCGATTAGTCAAGCTGACGCTCAATCATTTCAACGGTGAAACACTCAATCTGGTCGCCTTTGCGCAGGTCGTGGTAATTTTCAAACGCCATACCACATTCCATGCCCGCTTGGACCTTCTCAACTTCATCTTTAAAACGCTTTAGCGTGCTGAGCATGCCTTCGTGAATAACGACATTTTCACGCAGCAGGCGTACACCTGAACCGCGTTCCACGCGACCTTCTGTAACCTTACACCCCGCAATATTGCCAAGCTTTGAAATATCAAAGACCTGCAAGATTTCGGCGTAACCGATAAAGGTTTCGCGGCGTTCTGGTGCGAGCATGCCTGAAAGCGCGCCTTTAATATCATCAATCAGCGCGTAAATCACAGAGTAATAGCGGATTTCGACGCCTTCGCGTTCGGCCATCTCTTTGGCTTGACGGTTCGGACGGACGTTAAATGCGAGGATTGGCGCATTAGAAGCGAGCGCTAGCTGCACATCAGACTCGGAAATCTGACCTACACCGCTATGAATAACACGGCACTTTACCTCGTCATTACCTGCGGATTCGACAGAGGATTTAATCGCTTCGACAGAGCCTTGCACACCAGCTTTCACAACGACGACCATTTCTGATACAGTTTTATCGGACAGCTTCGCCATCATGGCTTCCATAGACGCCATTGCGCTTGGCGCCACGTTTTGAGCTTTCTTAATTTCGCGCTCACGATATTCCGTAATTTCGCGCGCTTTTTGCTCTGTATCGACAACCGCAAAGGGCTCACCCGGAGTAGGTGCGCCGTTAAAGCCCATAACTTCGACGGCCATAGAGGGGGTCGAGACTTTAATCTTGCCACCGCGCTCATCGGTCATGGCTTTCACCTTGCCCCAATATTGACCTGCGACAATAATATCACCGCGTTTAAGCGAACCACGTTTAATCAAGATAGTCGCAACAGCGCCGCGGCCCTTCTCAATCTTACTCTCAATCACAACACCGTCGGCATTGCGGCTTGGGTTGGCTTTAAGCTCCATTAGTTCCGCTTGGTTTGAAATCGCCTCGACGAGATCATCAAGCCCCGTTTTCTCTTTGGCAGAGACGTGGATAGACTGCGTCTCACCCGACATGGATTCGGTGATGACTTCATGTTGCAGAAGGTCTGTCTCAACTTTGAGCGCGTCCGCATCATATGTATCCATCTTATTGACGGCCACAATAATGGGTGTGCCTGCTGCACGGGCATATTTAATCGACTCAATTGTTTGTGGCTTCACGCCGTCATCGGCGGCGACGACAAGCACAACAATATCCACGGCTTCTGCGCCGCGTGTACGCATCTCGGCAAAAGCCGCGTGACCTGGTGTATCAAGCACGGTGATCTTCGCGCCTGTTTTCAACTTAAGCTGATAGGCACCGATATGTTGCGTAATACCGCCCGCTTCGCCTGAGGCGACATCCGTTGTGCGGAGTGCATCAAGTAGAGAGGTCTTTCCGTGGTCAACGTGACCCATAACCGCAATGACAGGCGGACGCGGCTTTTGATTTGCTTCGTCTTCCTCGTCATCATCTTTGATGAAATCAAATTCAACGTCCGCTTCCGAGACGCGTTTCACTGTGTGGCCAAATTCTTCGGCGATCAGCTGCGCTGTGTCTGTATCAAGCACATCATTAATCTTAAGCATTTCGCCTTGTTTCATGAGGTACTTTACGACATCAGACGCACGTTCCGCCATACGGTTGGCGAGCTCGCCAACTGTAATGACTTCTGGAATCGTCACCTCGCGCGAGATTTTCCCAGACTCTGTTTGTCCGCCGCGCTGACGCTCTTTTTCACGCTCACGCGCGCGCCTTACAGAAGCAAGCGACCGTTGACGTTCTTCATTCCCCGCAAGGGCAGAGACGATTGTCAACTTACCTCGACGGCGTTGACTATCGCCACCACGAGAATTGCGGGAGGACTTTGTGGGTCCGCCGCCCCGTGATTTTTTGATGCGTCCACCAGCTTTTTCCAGCTCGGTCTGTTCTTTGGCGGCTTTTTCTTCGCGTTCTTTATCAATCGCGCGTTCAGGCTGTGGCTTGCGCGCTTTCAGCTTTTCTTCGGCCTGCCGTTCAGCCTCCTCAGCTTCGAGACGGCGAAGCTCAGCTTCTTCTTCAGCAATCTTCTTTTGGCGTAGAAGTTCTTTTTCTTCTTCCATGCGGCGGCGCCGTTCAGCCTCTTCGGCTTTGCGCATTTCTTCGCGTTCGCTCTGTTGCTTGACAGAGGACTGAATGGCTTCTTGGCGTTTGAGATACTCAGCTTTTGACAAGCCGAGCGCTTTGGCCGCTTCTGCAACTTCGTCAATCTCGACTTTTGGTGCTGTTGGCTTTGGTCCAGGCGTAGGCTTGGCGGGTGGCGTGCTGCCTTTGACAGGCGCGGGCTTAATCATCGGCTTGGCCGTTGGCGCGCCAATCACGCGGCGCTTTTTAGTCTCAACCACCACCTGTTTAGAGCGGCCACCAGAGAAGTTTTGACGCACTGTGCCTGCCCCTTTGCCAAGGGTAAGGGGTTTGCGTTTGGGTTTATCGTTATTATCGGTCATTTATATTCGTCCATGTGGCGGGTCATAAGTCCGCCTTTTCTTTGTCTATTATTGCCCAAAATCGGGCGAGTGCCTCAATTAATTAGAGGGGGCAAAGTCGCCGTAACCTAGCGCCCTTGCGAAAGTTTTCAACAGTCAATCCCAGAGGTTAGCAGGATTCTTTTCGGTATCATCTAGAGCACTTCATGGCCGTTCATGCTCCTCTTTTTTTGAAACGCTCACCTGTTTTACGGCTTTGGTTTCGTGTTTAAAATCATCCCACTCTGTGGGGATAAGCGCTTTAAATCCGCTGTAACGCGCCGCGTCTACGCCAAAAGCTTTGGCGAGTTTGCTTGGCGGCAGCGCGATATGCACTACTGTATCACGGCCCAAGGCCTTGGCGAGTTCCGCGCCGCTAAAACAGCCCATCACCTTCGGCACGGCGTGTCCAAGCTCAAGCGCGACAGCTTTTGAGAGCGTACGGATTTTCCCGCGCCCATCAGAGGCGCCTTCGCGCGCTTCAATACGCCAAGCGACTTTACCGCTCCCTGCGGCGGCTTTGACCTGGTCATACCCAATGGCAATGTGCCCAGATTTGCGCGCCATAGTTATAAGCCCAAGTAGACGTCGCGCGAGCAGGCTTTCCACAAACTCTATGAGGTCTTCACCAACTTTAATTTTGGATTTAAAGCCGCGCGCAAAACCGCCAGTATTAATAGCTTTTGCGAGCGCGTCACGATCCGCGCTAACCCAAACGCCTCGCCCTGGCAGCTTGCCCATAATATCAGGCGTCACGGTGCTGTCAGGGGAGAGGACGAAGCGTATCATCTCTGAGATATCTTTGACCTCACCAGAGGCCAAGCATTTTCGCGCGCGACCTTTATGCCCCCGTTTGTCAGGGCCGTAATCATAACCGTCTTGTCCGCCCCCAGTGCCAGGGACGGCAAGAATATTTTCAGATGTCGGGGCGGTGGAAGACGCGCTCAACGGGACAGTGTATCCCCGATTAAGAGAATACATCCTCCGCTGTCAGAACGGTTTCACCTTCAGCCTCAGTCTCGCCCGCTGCGTCCGCTTCGGCTTGCGCTTCTTCTTCCGCGTCAGCCATCATCGCGTCGAGTGCGGCTTGCTCGATCCAGCCGGCTTTTACGCGCGCCTGCATGATAAGCATTGTTGCTTCTTCTTCTGAGAGTTTGAAACTCTCAAGCACACCTTCTTCGTGAATTTTCTCACCGTTTTTATACTCGGTGTAACCGCGTACATCATCAGGGACGAGGCCCGCCACATCCTCAACCGTGAGGATTTCGTTCTTACCAAAGGCGACCGCCATCGGCAGGGTCACGCCTTCAATCTCAAGCACGCCGTCCTCAACGCCAGCCGCTTTACGCTCTGCGTCCTGCTCTTCGGCGACTTTTTGCAAATATTCACGCGCACGCGCTTGAAGCTCTTCGGCTGTTTCCTCATCAAAGCCTTCGATAGAGGAGAGCTCAGCCAGTTCAACATAACCAACTTCTTCCATATTCTGGAAGCCTTCAGAGACGAGGAGTTGGGCAATCATTTCGTCCACATCCAAGCCTGTCATGAACAACTCAGAACGCTCAGCAAATTCTTTCTGGCGACGCTCTGATTCTTGCTCTTCCGTCATAATGTCAATGGACCAACCAGAGAGCTGTGAGGCGAGGCGCACGTTTTGACCACGGCGACCAATGGCGAGCGAAAGCTGCTCATCAGGGACAACCACGTCAATGCGGTTCTCGTCCTGATCCAGCACAACTTTCGTCACTTCAGCCGGCTGCAACGCGTTGACGATAAAGCTCGCCGCATCTTCTGTCCACGGGATGATATCAATACGCTCACCTTGAAGCTCATTGACAACCGCTTGCACGCGCGAGCCGCGCATACCGACACAGGCCCCGACAGGGTCAATAGATCCGTCATTTGAATAAACCGCGATTTTTGCGCGTGAGCCTGGGTCACGGGCGACAGCGACAATCTGGATGATGCCTTCGTAAACTTCTGGCACTTCTTGGCTAAACAGTGCGGCCATAAATTCTGGCGCAGAGCGTGAGAGGAAGATTTGGCTGCCGCGCGGTTCTTCGCGGACGTCGAGAATGTAGGCGCGCAGGCGATCACCATTTTTCACGTTCTCACGTGGTAAAGTCTGATCGCGGCGAATAACGCCTTCGGCGCGTCCCAAATCCATAATGATATGGCCATATTCAACGCGCTTGACGATACCATTGATGATTTCGCCGACACGGTCTTTATATTCAAGATATTGTTTCGCGCGCTCAGCTTCACGAATTTTGCCCATGATAATTTGCTTGGACATTTGCGCCTGCACGCGCCCAAATTCGAGCGGCGGCAGCGGTGTTGAAATCTCATATCCAATCTCAGCTTCAGGATGGTCAAGCTTGGCGGTCGCCAGATTGGTTTGCGTGGCGTCATTTTCAAGCTCGTCATCTTCGACGACGGTAACGACACGGCGCAGGCTTTGCTCACCTGTTTTTGGGTCAAGCTGCGCGCGAATATCAAGCTCTGCGCCGTAACGCATGCGCGCCGCTTTTTGAATCGCCTCTTCAATGGCGCCCAGCACGATGGCTTTGTCGATGTTTTTTTCTTGAGCAACTGCGCCTGCGATTTGCAGCAGCTCTAATTTATTTGCACTAATGCCGGCCATGGGAGTCTCCTAATTGTCCGAATTATCTGTATCATTTGCCGCCGTCTCTGCTTCCAGAGCGGCTTTAGCCTTTTGGCCTTCTTCAATAAGGGCATCTGTAATGAGAAGTTTCGCCTCTGAAATCCACTCAAAGGGGATTTGCGCGGTCTCTTTTTCATTATCAAGGTCAATGTCAATATGCGCGCCGTCTATACCTGCGAGAACGCCGCGAAAGCGTTTGCGCCCTTCAACCAAACGGTCAAGTTCAAGGCGAGCGAGATAGCCCTCATATTTTTCAAAATCTTCAAGACTTGTCAGCGGACGCTCAAGTCCAGGTGAACTGACTTCAAGCACATAGGCATCGCGAATAGGGTCTTCGACTTCGAGCGCGGCACTGGCGGCGCGTGATAAAGCCTCACAGTCGCTGACATTCATTTGCCCGTCTGATTTGCGTTCCGCCATAATTTGCAGCGTGGGGCGGCGGCCCGCCATGACGCGCAGGCGCACAATGCGCAGACCAAGGTCAGCGGCAATCGGCTCAACAATGTCAAGGACGCGGGCGTCCAAATCTGTTTTCGTTTTCATTTCTCTTTATCCGTTTCGCTTTTTAAACGAGGCATTAAAAAAGCGGCGCACCTTTGATTTTGGAGCCTCTTTTCTAATGCTAGAGGGCATTAAAAAAGCGGCTCCGGTGAGGGAGCCGCCGTCTTGCATCCTGTGCAAAAGGCGATGTATGAAAGCGATATAGGGGGTAAAGTGGAGTTTGGCAAGGGGAGAGTTAGTGTTGAGGGCAACACCTTACTTCCGCACATCAAACTTAAAGAAGTGCCCAGTTCGACCCTCACGCAGGGCTTTGGCGAGATATCTCGTCTCGGGCCAATCCTCTCCGCGCACGCGCCAATCGCTTTGGCTTTTGGGCGACCAAGTAAATCCACCGTGTGCATGAACGCGTGTCAGCGTCCAATCGACATAGTGAATAATATCACTGCCAAAACGAAACTCCGCCCCGTCTTTTAACACGCGGTGAACCTCGGTAAGAAACGGCTCATTAATCAGGCGGCGCTTATGATGTTTGGATTTCGGCCACGGGTCGGGAAAAAGGACTAGGACTTTATCAAGACTGCTATCTGGCAGGGCTCCTAAAACATCGCGCGCGTCGCCATGTTGCAAACTTACATTTGCGAGCGCCTTTTCCTGCACACCCCTTAAGGCTTTTGCGACGCCAGGTTCAAACGGCTCGGCCCCTAAAACAGCAGCGCGCGGATTGTGCTCGGCTTGCCAAATCAGGTGCTCGGCGCCGCCAAAGCCAATCTCAAACCAAATCTCGGCAAACCCATCGAGCCCTTTGAGAGGCGCGCCTGTCTCGGAACAGTCAATCTGAATTTTCGGGTAGAGCGTCTCAAATAGCTCGGATTGCGCAGGCGAAAGCGGGCGCCCTTTGGCGCGGCCAAAGGTACGAAATTTATCTGGATCATTATCCTTCAGGTAACGATTACGAGACGTGTTCATATCACCGCCTCCTAACGAAGGCGGCGAGATTTTAAAAGTCTAAAGTGAACAGAAGCCTGAAAGTAAGCCTAGTCTTCGTCGTCGTTCTCAGCGTCTTTGGCGAGAGACCGCGCAAGTTCTAAGATCTGACGGCGTACCGCTTTATTTTTTATCTTGGAGACAGCGGTTGCGAGCGCAACACCGTCTGAGCTTTTGATGAAATCATAAACAATGGGTGTTTGATCACCTTCGGCAAATTCTGGCGCGTCATATTTATGCTCACCCGTCAGCCCGTCAAAAAAGAAATTTACGGGAACCGTCAGAACTTCTGCCATCCGCCAAAGCCGACTTGCGCCAACACGGTTAGTCCCGCGTTCATATTTTTGAACTTGTTGGAAAGTAACGCCTAACTCTTCACCGAGTTTTTCTTGGCTCATTTTCAAAACTTGGCGTCGTACACGAATACGGCTGCCGACATGCGTATCGACTGGATTAGCCGATCTTGGTCCATCTTTAGTGGCCATCATTTTTCATCCTCAGTTGTTTGGCTTCAAGGTGCCCCCACCTATCAACTTCGATTTTACATCCTAACTCATCCAGCCCCACGCCGTTGAGTCACTCGCGAGGCGCACAGTAAACAGCTTGATAAATTTATCAAGAAAAGAAG
>CALLME010000244.1 GCA_938007945.1 uncultured Caulobacterales bacterium | reverse complement strand
AAAATATCAGGTGCAGGCTTAGGTCGCCCAATTTCAGCAGCGGAAAAAATATGCGCGCCGACCATATCGATTAGCCCTGCTGCCTTGAGCGTCACGGCCATTTTATCGTGAGAGCCTTGGGAGGCGACGCAGGTGGTAAGTCCTGCACGGTGAATACGTCTGATGAGGTCAATGACACCGTCCACGGGCTGAATTTCATCTGCAAATGCACTAAAGCAGTCTTGTTCGAACCGTTCGAGCCAACGCGGGGGCAGGCTTTGTCCAAGATAGGATTCAACTTGCTCTATCACGCCGCCCATGGTGAGACCTTTAAACCGTGCTTCGCTCTCCGAGCCGCTCATGCGCCAACCCGCACTGGTAATGTGCTCCGCCATGACGCGATTGGCAATAGTTTCGCTATCGACAAGCACACCATCGCAGTCAAAAATCACAAGTCGCGTCATGCACAAAATTTAGCACGGAAATTCGCGTGACCCAATTGAATAAGTCAGGGAGAACGCGCTAAATTGTCCTAAGCGCGCCACCATAGTTAGGTATGACGAAACTGAAGTCTAATAGGTTAAACGAACGGTCGCCAGAGCTTTGCCGATATCTTTAAACGCGGCTTCAAGTTCTTTACCGTTCTCGGCTGAGAAAGCCGTTGCACTAGAGGAAGCACAGTTTTCAAGATCAGCCGTTCCTCCAGCCGCGCCGTCAGGAACTTTATAGGCCACTGTAAAGACAGTTATACCGTCTGACTTTGCGCCGTCACACACGGCGGCCATACGGTCTGAAGCTTTTTTGGCACCATCAGTATCTGTAGGACTAATTGTACGGTGATAGGCGTCGTCGCCTGTGCCGTCTCTATCGTACTGCGTCATTGTGTTCCCGCCGTCCGTCATAAAGACAATGGCACGAACGGTTTTATCAGAGACACTCGCGCTTGCATAAGGCGCTTCTGGTAACAATGTGCGCCACCCCCATAGAATTCCTGCCGGCAGGTAAGTGTTGCCATTTGTTGTTAAATCATCAATCGCGTCTTCAACACCTTTAAAGTTGTCAGTCAGAGGGAGCACTTCCGAGCCACAGCTTACGCCCATGGCACCAGGAATTTCTGTACGGCCATTTGCTGCAGCTGAAATATTCAGAGGCTCATTTCTGGAACCGGCACAACCGTTCCATTGAACATCTCTTGGGGCTGGACAATACTCAACTTCATCATCCTCATATTCATAAACGCAACCCTCTTCGCTTTCATAATCGTAAGGGACACCGTCATTATAGCCAATCTTACTTGTGGATGTGCAGCCTGTCTTACTCTTAACGGGTTTATACATGTAACAGTCCCCAGTTTCTGTGAAATCAGCTGGAACATCCATCCAGTCTGCGTTACGGTTATCCATGCCAACATTCACGTAATTACCAAAAGGAACAACAGCCATTTTTGCGCCGGCATCCTTGCTTTTTTTGATAATCTTAATGAGTTCTCCTGCGGCATTTTGCAGGGATGTCAAATTGTCACCGGCCATAGAGTCTGTGGTGTCGACAACTAGGGAGATGTGTACAGGAAGCTCCTCTGGCACAGGTGCGCCTGACTTCGTGCTAAGATTAATCGTCTCATAGCCAAACATACCCATAATCGCTGTTTCGTGCTTGGCTTTCGCCTCGACTTGAATGTTTTCGTCAATAAGCGTCATTTTATAGGTGAAATCACGGTAGTCTTTGGAATGGCTGGCCATAACATCATCGACGACTTCTTCGAGCTTTTTCTTATCCGTTTCGCCAGAAGCTGAGGCGGCTAGGACGGCGCTATCTGTAATATCTTGAAGACGCGATTTTTCAGAGACGACGCCGCTTAAGTCAATAGCGACGCCAACAGCGCCCAACATTATCGTGAGGCCAATCGCAAAAATCATCGACATGTTGCCTGCAGTCTCTTTACCGAACTGCCCCACAGCTGAAAGTAAATTCGATTTCATTTTCGCCTTGAACATAATCATCCTCTATATGCCACGAGCAGATATTTCTGAACACTTTGGAGAGAGTGATAGCGAAAAAGCGTGTTTATTTCGTCTCGGTTTAGGGTTAGCGTTTGCTAAAATCAGGGTCACGAGAGGCCAATAAGGACAAATAGAATGCTTAAAATTGCACTACCACAACTCTCCCCTATTTGGATGAATAGGGACGGCGGTCTAGAGAAAGTCATAGAGGCAATAAACATCGCGGCGAAGGAAAATGCTGAATTGATTGTTTTTTCAGAAGGCTTTGTACCGGGCTATCCATTTTGGGTAGATATTACTGGCGGCGCAAAATTTGATAACATGGCTCAAAAAGAATTGTTTGCGCTTTATTCTGATCAAGCGGTCAATATTGAGCGAGGCGATTTGGACGGTGTTTGCGCCGCCCTCAAAGCTGCAAATATGGCGGCTTATCTCGGCATTATAGAACGCGCCTCTGATCGTAGTGGTCACTCACTCTATTGCAGTTTTGTGTATATTAACTCGGTAGGCAAGATTGGCTCTGTGCACCGTAAATTGCAGCCAACTTACGAGGAGCGCCTCGTTTGGTCGCCAGGCGATGGTCATGGACTTCGAACGCATAAATTAGGTGAGTTCACGGTCGGCGGACTTAATTGCTGGGAAAACTGGATGCCGCTCTCTCGCGCCGCGCTTTACGCGCAAGGCGAAGACCTGCATGTCGCCTGCTGGCCCGGAAATTTACGCAATACCGAAGATTTGACACCCGTGCTCGCCAAGGAAGGGCGTAGCTATTGCGTCTCTGTGAGTGCCATTATGCGTGCTCAGGATGTTCCCGATGACATGCCGCTTGCGGCTGAGATTAAGGTAGGTCTTGGCGAGATGGGCGCAAACGGCGGCTCTTGTATTGCTGCGCCCGATGGGAGTTGGGTATTGCCGCCTGTCGTCGGTGAAGAAAGCCTGCGATACGCGGAGCTAGACCCCGCTTTTGTGCGTCGCGAGCGTCAAAACTTTGACTCGAGCGGGCATTATTCGCGACCTGATGTGACGCGTCTGATTGTGAACCGCGCGCGTCAAAGCTTAGCGAGCTTTGAGGACGAATAGATTTAAATGAATCGCCTCTTGAACGATAAAAATTCATGCCGATATGTGGGCTGAAAGAGAAAAAGAAAGAGTGTGACATGGATATTAATATTGGCATTAAAGAAGAAGACCGCCTAAATTCGGCAGAAGGCGTCACCCGGCTTCTTGCAAGCACATATACGCTTTACTTGAAGACGCACGGCTATCATTGGAATGTCGAGGGCCCGCATTTTCAACAGTTACATATTCAATTTATGGAACAGTATACAGAAATGTGGACGGCCGTTGATGAGCTTGCCGAACGGGTGAGAGCTTTGGGTGTTTATGCGCCAGATTCTTATGCGGCCATGTCTAAAGTTTCGGAAATTAAAGAAGAGACAGGTTCACCCGACTGGAAAGCCATGGTCAAAACTCTGGCAAAAGATCATGAAATGGTCGCGAAAATCGCCCGTAATGCATTGCGCATTGCAGAAGAGGTCGGAGATGACGCGACCGCTGATGTTGTCGCGCCGCGTGTGACCCTGCATGAGAAAACTGCCTGGATGCTCCGCGCCACGGCAAGTTAGGTCTATTCGAGTATAGTGTTCTGAGTTTGAGGGGATTTGGACAGCGCTTCAAGCTGTTCAAGTTTCACCGTTAGCCCTTCTGATAGGGCGTCGAGCTTATCGCCGCGCCAGTTCTCTACAACGCGGGTTGTATCACTTGTATTCGCCTCCATGGCGAGCCAATTTTTGCCACCGTATTGTGGCCAGTTTGGTAAGCCTGCACCATTGGGGTTTCCTGTTTTAGCAAAATTTGACCAATAACCGACCATCTGTTCCGTTAGTAATTTGTCTTCATCCGAATAGCCCAAAATAGGCTCCGAAGTATCAAAGACAAAGGGCAGTTCGGCAGAATGAAATGCGCCGATTGTTTGGCTCTCGCTCGGCGGGACACGGTTCCAAGTGTAAGCCCATGCGGCTTGTCCGTCAGCTTCCGCGCGCTCAACCGTATAGCGGATATTTACGCCAAAGATTTCGTCGCCCATCATGTCCATGCCGAATTTTTTGGAGTTCATATCAAGGCTGTAAAGATTGATAATGTTCTCGGCTTGCGTCGGGAAGGCGTCCGAGAGGTAGGTCTGCATGTCCTCGCGCGTGCCTGAGTGTGGGAAGCCTTCTTTCCAAACTGTTGGTTCTGGGTCATCGGGAAAGAACAATGTGGCTTCATCCGCATTATAGCCAAAGAGGACGGGGACTTTGTTATAATTGCCGTTTTTAAACGCGAGTCCAACATTTTGGGGAAAGACATATCCGTCAGACACGTGATGAAAGCCATCAGAAATATCATTCGTCAGGACGTTTAGAATTTTCTCCGCAGGAAGCGCGCGTAGTTCTTTCGCACTAACGTTTTCAATACCGAGCGCATTTTCTAATTTCTCAGCCGTAGCGTATCCGCTGACCCAACCGACGCCGTCACCGTCCATTTGGCCCATATGATAGACGGAGCTACCGCTTTGTCCGATGGCCTTGTGAAATAAGCCTTTGGCCAGCGGGCTTGCCATCATTTCCGTCACGGACCATGCGCCTGCGCTTTCACCAAATATGGTGACATTGTCAGGGTCGCCGCCATAAACGCTGATATTGTCGCGCACCCATGTGAGAGCTGCGATTTGGTCAAGTGTGCCGTAATTACCAGACACGCCGTTCGGGTCATCTGCTGACAGCGCAGGATGAGCGAGATAGCCAAAGGCGCCGAGGCGGTAATTAATGGTCACAAGCACAACGCCCTTTGCGGGCAGGCTATCGCCTTGGTAATAGGTAAAATCGCCTGAGCCGAATTGATGCCCGCCGCCATGTATCCAGACCATGACAGGGAGTTTGTCTTTTGGTGTGCCGTTACCTGAGAGGGCAGGGTTGCGCACATTTAAGTAAAGACAATCCTCTGAGATAGGCGAGACGGGCAGGTTTGCGGCGACGCGTTTAATTAAGAACTCTTTCCACGCGGACAGACCGCTGCCTTCTACAATCCTTTCAAAGAAACTGTCATTTCCTTCGTTGACGACTTGCATGCACATGGGCGAGAACTCAGTTGCGGCGCGTGTTTCACTCCATGTCGGCGCAGGGGCGGGCGCGCGCCAGCGTTGGTCACCGACAGGCGGCGCAGCATATGGAATACCTTTGAAATTGTGAAATCCGCTGTCTGTGACAACGCCTTGCACAGACCCTTGCGGCGTCGAGATAACAGGTGATAGCTCAGCAGGTTTATCTCCGCATGAAGCTAGTGCAAAAGCGGCGCTGAGGGCAAGTAGTCGGCGCATATCAGTCCACCAAGGTCTTGGGCGTCTTATAATAAATTTTAAGCCCATTCGCTGTACTCATACTGTCAGATTGCGTGTTGAGCATGGTGCGCATACGGTCAAGGATGAGTGTATCAATGGTGATAATAATCGCTGTGACATAAGTCGCGAAATCAGCTGAGACACCTTGGCTCGTCAGAAGCTCTTGGATAAGC
>CALLME010000243.1 GCA_938007945.1 uncultured Caulobacterales bacterium | reverse complement strand
ATTACGACGAATAGCGCGGCTATCACGACGAATACAGGCGCGATTGCGAGCAATACGGCAGCTATCACGACGAATACAAATGCGATTGGGGTGAATAGCACGGCTATCACAGCGAATTCGGGCGCGATAGGTACGAACGCCACGGCTATTACAGCAAATTCGGGCGCGATAGGTACGAACGCCACGGCTATAACAGCAAATTCGGGCGCGATAGGTACGAACGCCACGGCCATCACAGCGAATTCAGGCGCGATTGAAACGAATACGGTCGCTATCGCAACGACAGCCTCGGATGTCGTAGACTTGACCGCGCGCGTAGAGACGAATGAGGACGATATCGACACACTTAGTACTGATGTCAGCGAAGTTTCTGGTCGGGTTGAGACGAATACGGGCGCGATTGCGGCAACGTCTGCGCGGGTTGACGCGCAAGACGTAGCGATTGCGATGAATAGCTCAGTCGGACTTGAAAACGCCGCTGCCATTCTGGGTAATGCGCAAGCCATCTCAGACAATACGGGGCGCATTAATCGTAACTTCCAACTGATTGGTGAGAACACCAAGGCGATTGATAAGCTCGAAAGCGGACTGGCTGCGGTTGCGGCCTTGCCAGATATGTATCTCTCGCCTGGTGCGAAATGGTCAGCGGCAGGGGGGCTCGGTTTTTATGGTGATGAAGTTGGTGTTGGGGCAACGCTTGCAATTCGTGGCAATGAAAACTGGGCGTTTGGGGCCTCAATTTCCAAAGGCGGAGACGCTGTGTCAGGCAAATTGCAAGCGCGTTATGAAGGCTTTTAATTTAGGCCAATGATAAGAATTAAAGCAGGGTTTCGGTCCTGCTTTTTTGTCTCAATTTCGCTCACCTAGCATGATTTTTTTCATATCACTGTTTGTTTTGAAGCTGAGATAAAGCAAATAGGCCGACAAAAATAATATCCCGCCGAAGAAGGCAAAAATACCGAGCACAAGCCCTTTTGGGCTGAACTTTTCTCGCCACGCCGTCCAAAGTCCTGACAGTATAAGGAAGCCTAGAAAGTCAAAATTAAATTGTCCAGGCCAACCCATTTTCGCGATATCGCCGAAAAAGACGGGCAGTAAGTTGAGGCCGTGTCGAGACACCGTCACCACTGTATAGCCAATGATGGCGATTAATATGATGAAAAGTAAAAGTTGGAAGGCCTTCATATAGTCACCAATTTTTTAAACGCCTATCTTCTCTTAGTAGATAATGGTCACTTGTCAAAGTGGACCAACTTCCGCTTTATTTCTTCCGTATGCGCGTTATAAGCCGTTATGGCTAAAGCAGAATTTCGTACCGCGCTCTATCCGGGCACATTTGATCCGATGACCTTGGGGCACCTTGATATTATTAAACGCGCGAGCAAATTGTGTGACAAGCTCGTTGTCGCCGTCGCCATTAACCGCGATAAAAACCCGCTTTTTAGCTTAGATGAGCGTGTTGAGATGGTCGAATTGGCTGTAGAGCCTCTGCGAAAGCATGTTGAGGTCGAGGTGCGTCCGTTTGAAGGTTTACTGATACATTTTGTTGAATCTGTCGGTGCAACCAGTATTGTGCGCGGCCTAAGGGCTGTTTCGGATTTCGAATACGAATTCCAAATGGCTGGAATGAATGACAGGCTTAACCCGGATATTGAAACTGTATTTTTAATGGCTGACCCGCAATTTCAAACGATTGCGTCGCGTCTTGTAAAAGAGATTGCGCGCCTCGGTGGTGATGTTTCGCAGTTTGTAACGTCCGAGGTTGAGCACCGCCTAAAGGATAAATACTCATGATGCGCCCAATGACTAAAAGAATGCTCTCTAAATTTTCACTCGCGTTACTTACAAGTGCGGCTTTTTCAATGACGGCTTGTGCGGCCGAATCCCCGCAAAGCACGACGGCACCGGCAAGCGTTCAAAAGACGTCTGCCAAAACTGGCTTTGACGCTCCTGCGTCGGCTTGGCGTGATGTGGACCCCGAAAATCTCCTCGTGATTGATACGGATTACGGCCAAATCGGTGTTGAGCTCTATCCTGAAATTGCGCCGAAGCATGTCGCGCAAATCAAGACGCTCACACGTCAGAGTTTTTACGACATGATTACGTTTCACCGCGTGATTGACGGCTTTATGAACCAGACGGGTGACCCAAAAGGCGACGGTACGGGGGATAGCTCATTGCCCGATATTGAAGCTGAGTTTAAATTTCGTCGTCCGCCGTCTATGCCTATTCAACTCATTGATGCGCGCCGGACCCCAACAGGCGAAGTCGGCGTTGGCTTTTATAAAGCCCTCCCAGTTGCGAGCCAACCTGCGGCGCAAGCCATGCTAACGAAAGACGGTAAAGTTGAGGCTTACGGTCTCCACTGTTCGGGTGTGACGTCTATGGCGCGCAGTCAAAACCCCAATAGTGGCAATAGTCAGTTCTTCTTGATGCGCGGCACGGCCGAACATCTTGACCGCGAATATTCAATCTGGGGCAGCACGGTTTACGGACGTGAGCACCTGACGAAATTTAAAGTCGGGACAAAAGGTGACGACTCAGGCTTCATCCCTGACGTGATGAAAAAAGTGCGCATCGCGGCTGATATTTCCGAAGGTGAACGCCCAAAGGTCCAAGTCCTTAAGGCGAGCAGCCCTGCCTTTGATCAATATCTGGCATCACAGAAAAAGGCTGACGGGACCTATCCTGATATTTGCGACATCAAATTGCCAAGCCGCACACTTTAACCCAATTCATAATTACAAATAGAATAGGAGCCAATATGGCTGATACACTTACGCTCACGATTGACACAAATGCGGGCGATGCGTCCGACGTTGTCATCAAACTACGTCCCGACCTTGCCCCGAAACATGTCGAGCAAATCTCGCGTCTTGTCGGTGAAGGCTTTTACGACGGACTGACATTTCACCGTGTGATTGACGGATTTATGGCACAAGGCGGTTGCCCCGACGGCACTGGCATGGGCGGCGCAAAACAGCAGATTCCGGCTGAGTTTTCAGCGGAACCCCATGTGCGCGGCGTCTGCTCTATGGCGCGTTCACAAAACCCAAATTCGGCCTCTAGCCAGTTTTTCATCTGCCTTGATGATGCGACTTTCCTTGATAAACAATACACAGTTTGGGGCGTCGTCGAAAGCGGTATGGATACAGTGGACGCCATTCCAAAAGGTGAGCCGCCGCGCTATCCTGGTAAAATTGTGAAAGCTGTTATCAGCTGATTTTAGTTTGATTGCCGCTTTTGGCCTTAAGACAAAATAACGCGCCTCTGTGGCGCGTTTTTTTATACGTAATTTGAATCATGGTTAATAAAAATCCATATCTTATTAACCCTTTTCCGCGAACCTTTCCTAACAGGTTCAAATTGGGATGCATGTGACCGCCAGAGTTTCTAAAAATATGCCGCGAGGGAGACGCGCTAAAGGGGTGATATTGAGCGCGTGTATAAGTGCAGCTCTTCTCATCGGAACGCCTAATCTCGCCCATGCGACTTTCATTGACCACTGGGCCCCGGCGACGCCAAATCAAGTTGATAAACTTATCAGGACGCGATTGTCTGGTGATATCTACAATGTGGAGCAGGGCGGAAGACTTGACCTCGCCCTTTATTATGCGGTGCGCGGGCAGGCGGCATCGGCGCAAAGCCCTAAAGACATTCCTAAACTTCTGCCCTATCTCGACGCGCCGATTGGTGAGCCTCTCAAAGCAGACATTTATATCGCCCTCATCAGAGAGGCTCTTTATCAAGATGATGTGGCGCTCGCAGCGGGGCTTGAGCAAAATTACAGTCGCGGTGTACAGAGTAATTTGCGCGATTATTTCAAAGCTTATGCGCACACGCTTATACTGGAGCATTTAGGGCTAACCGAAGCGGCAGAAAAAGCGATTTCAGCTCTGCTTGAGAATAGTAATTTTCAAGCTTTGGCGCCCTTTGCACGCGATAGGCATGATGCTGTTCGTCGTTTGAGCCATCTCGCCTCTGAGCGCGGCGATACAGAGCGCGCGTTTTTACTCGCGCAAGACGCTTCACTGAGTTTCAGAAAATACCTTGCGGCTGTCAGCGCTGACCCGATTAAAACCTGGGGCATGAAGGCAAAATTGGATTT
This sequence comes from uncultured Caulobacterales bacterium, assembly GCA_938007945.1. Taxonomy (GTDB): domain Bacteria; phylum Pseudomonadota; class Alphaproteobacteria; order Caulobacterales; family Maricaulaceae; genus Fretibacter. The sequence continues at coordinate 2,681 of CALLME010000243.1, read as the reverse complement.
GACGCTTGCCGAAAGCTTAGTAGCTGATGGCCAATTAGACCTTGCCAAGACACCTCTTACGGCGGCGAAAACATTTGGGACCTCTATAGGGCACGGGCCGAGCGAAATTTATGCGGATATCATTTCAGCCGAAATGAAATTGGCCGCCTTTGATTATGAGGGTGCAATTGAGATTTTTGAAAGTGTTTTGCTCCACCCCGCCTATTCAAATGGGTCGCCGCTTGAAGCGCGTATATATGCGGGCTTATCGACAGCCTATGAAGGCGTTGGCAAAGTAGGGAAAGCGCTTGAGCATCAGAGATTATACGGATCTGTCACCAAAACCCGAACTGAGCGCCAACGATTAAATCAAGAGCTCTATTTTGAGGCGAAGCAGGCCCCAGAACTCACACCGCCCGCCAACACATTGGTGAGCGCATCCGCTGCGGCTCGCCCTGCCGAGATAGATACTCGTCCGAAATGGCGGAGAAAGTTGGGCGTTCTTGGCGAGGCTGAGAACTTGACCTTGCTCGGACTCATTCTTACGCTCCTAGGTGTTATCCTTTCATTATTTGCGCAAATCCGTGTGGGTCGTGCGCGGCGGGCGGCTGAAATTTACGCCCAAAACTTGGAGCAGAGCGAACGTGTTGCGCGCGAAAATGCGCGTGCGGCTCAGGCAAATATGCACAAAGCCGAAATTGCGAATGAGGCCAAGACGGCGTTCCTCGCCAATATGAGCCACGAAATCCGGACCCCAATGAATGGGGTGATTGGTATGGCAGATGTATTGCGTCGCACAACGGACCTTGATACGCGCCAAACTGAAATCGTGGACGCTATTCATACCTCTGGCGCGGCGCTCATGAATGTCCTTGGCGATATTCTTGATTTTTCTAAAATTGAATCTGGGACCCTTGTGCTTGAGAAAGGGCCTGCAAATTTACGAGAAGCGGTCGAGTCCGTCGCGACGCTTATGAGCCCGCAAGCGCGCGATAAAGGGCTGGATGTTTTGGTGCGCTACGCGCCCACCATACCTGAAAACGTCATTATTGACATTGGTCGCTTGCGTCAGATTCTACTAAACCTCGTCGGCAATGCGATAAAATTTACAGCCAAGGGCTACGTGCTGATTAATGTAGATATCACCAAGGATGGTGAACTGGTGTGGGCTAAACTTGACGTGCTTGATACGGGCATTGGCATTTCAGAAGCTGACCAGAGCAAGATTTTTGAAGACTTCACACAGGCGGAAAGCGGCCGCAGCAAGCGTTACGGCGGGACAGGTCTAGGACTATCTATATCGCGAAAACTGAGCGAGGCCATGGACGGGCAGATATCTGTACGCTCAAAAATGGGCGAAGGGTCAGTCTTTTCTGTCGAACTGCCAATTGAACTGGCTGACGGCGTCGAGGAAACTCAGGTTAAGAAATTCAAACCCGCGCATATACTTTTAATCGATAATAATGCCGCGAGTTTGAAAATTCTATCCGCGCAGTTTAGAGCTTGGGGCCTTAAATCCACTGCTGCGCGTAAAGGCTCTGATGGCATTTCTGGCCTGCTCCATGCTAAAAAATCAGGGACGCCATTTGCAGCCGTGGTGATTGATGAACGCTGTCTACAAAAGCAGCCTGACTTTTTAAAAGAGCTTCGCGCGCGCGACAGCCTTGCCGATATCCCTGTGATTTTGTTGTCCAATATTGACCGCGCGGCCGCAATTGTAACCAGTCACTTTGACGCCGTCGTGTCCAAACCTCTTGTCGGTCAAAAATTATTCGAGGCTCTAGGAAAAGTGCTGACGCAGGAGAATGCGGCTGCCGTCAATAGCGATGTTCCAAAATTACGCACCCGACCCGTGGAGGCTGCACCTGTGCCTGCGCGGCGTAAGAAACGCATCCTGCTGGCGGAAGCTAATAACGCCACACGCCATGTCCTTGCGACCTTCTTGGAAGACAGTTCTATTGAAATCCACAGCGTAGAGGACGGTGAAGCGGCTTTGGAGCAAGCCAAAACGGTCAGTTTTGATTTTATTATGCTTGATGTGCAATTGCGTAAACTTGATGGTTTCTTAGTCACACGTGCCATACGCGGCTTTGAAAAAGAGACAAATGCGCCCCGCACGCCCATTATTTGCCTCTCGCCCTATGCGCTCGGCGCAGATCAGGACCTCGCCGTAGCGGTCGGCATGGATGATTTCTTGGTCAAACCCTTAAACGGCAAAACTGTGCAAACCGTTCTGTCTAAATGGGGGCATATTAAAGCCGAGAGCTTAGAGCTGAAAAACCACAGCGCGAAAGCCAAAAAGGTCGACCCGATGATGCAGTCTTTAAATTTTAAGATGAGGAGAACGGGGTAAATTTTTCAGCGATAGTCTTATCTCGTATTTGAGCGGGTATAGGCTATTTTAAGCTAATCAAACCTTGTAGCTTGACCTCTACTCCCCGCCTAGTTTCTTAATCTCATCGCGCAATCTGGCGGCTTCTTCAAACTCGAGATTTTCAGCGGCGAGAAACATCTTCTTTTCTAGGTCTGCGAGCACAGCGGCCATATTGCCACCAAATGGTTCTTGTCCGCCGTCGGCGACTTCCAAAATGCGGCGGGTCGCAGTGCCGCGTTTCGCGCCTTTTTTCTTCTGTCCAGACGGGGTCCAGCTATTGGCTTCGTCTTTAATTTCTTGCGCGGCTTCGCTGTCGCCAACCACGTCT
>CALLME010000242.1 GCA_938007945.1 uncultured Caulobacterales bacterium | reverse complement strand
TAGAGGTTCACAATCAGCAAATCGATAGAGAGAATACCGTGCTCATGCATGGCATCTTTGTGACTGGCGAGGTCGCGGTCACCCAGAAGGCCGCCGTGCACCATCGGGTGCAATGTCTTCACACGGCCATCCATCATCTCTGGAAATTTTGTGAGTTCCGAGACGTCTTTAACGGGGATGCCCGCCCCTTTAATCGCGCGGCGCGTGCCGCCTGTGGAGACGAGTTTCACCCCGCGTTCATGCAGAGCTGTCGCCTGTGCAATCAACCGCGATTTATCTGAGACCGAAAGTAGCGCGCGCTTGACGGGCGCAAGACGGGACGGGTCAAAATCAGGAAGGTCGGGATTTGGCGCAGGCATAATAAGACTCACTTTGGCTATCTTTGCCGCGCCCTTAACACGGCAGACGCGCGCCCAAAAGCGGACTTTGCCGATTTACTGTGAATCTTGCCCGTCACACGCCATGGGAACAATTGCGGCAAGCGGGCGTAGTTTAAGCACTAAAATTGGAGGCTATTATGACAACATCATCTACCCCGAAATCAGATAGAGACGCATTTAAAGAAACGCGCGATTCGGCAAATGCGGCGGATATGAGCAGCTCGAAAGCGTTGCAAGACGATGCGCTCACCAGTATCGAAGGCAAAAGCCATGACGATATTAAAAAGTTAAAAGTCCAGAAGGATAAGCCGTAAACGCATGTGCCTAACGTAGAAATCCGCCTATTTTCGCGCCTCAAGTAATCGTAAGCTCCACCGTACGCGATTGCTTTGCGTCTCGCCGTCACTATCAGCGAAAGCGTGGCCGCGAATGACAATCTGACTTGTTTTCTGCGGGGCTGTACCAGTGCCGAGATAATAGCTTGGCTCAATTGAGAGCGGTCCACCGTCCGTGCGCATTCGCCATCCTGTCCGTCCGCCTTGAATAATCAAAGCAGACTTTTGGTCTTGGGCGAGTGTTGCGCGGCAATTGGGATGCAGGTGAAACCGTATCGCAAACGGGAGTTCATCGCGTCTTTTTGGTGTATCGCCGACAGGCAGATAGAGGCTGTCCTCGCCGCGAATATCATTGCCGTCTTGGGTCATGTAAAAACGGCGGCGATGCATCAACCCCGTATCATCTTGATAACCCGCATGGGTGCTCTCAAGCCAGACACCCGTAACTTGTTCTTTACGCTGCGCCTTCACCTCGCCCACATCTTGCTCAACAACATCGCCGAGAAGACGTGCGCGGTAGCCGTCCTCTAAAATTTTTCCTACTGATTGGTCAGCAAGTGTAAGCGTCGAATGGGCCGCGGTTGAGCGCACAGGCGCGCGCCAACTCATGGGCTGCTCGCTTGACCATCCGCAATTGACTATCATACGCCCCGCCGCTGTCGAGAGCTCAAAAGAGAGCGGCGCAAGATGGGCGTCTTTGTCAAAAAGGACAGGCGCTGTTGTGCCTGTATCGACGAGCATAACTGAACTTCCATGCTCTAGCCGTTGGTAGCCGGTGTGCGGAGAATAGCCAAAAGGGCGGGAAGACAAAGCCGCAGATTTCAAAATCTTCGCGATGCGTTTCTTGTCGCCTTCACCGCCACCATTAAAACAGGCGAGACCGCCATCAGAATGAAGGAAGAACTGCAATATAGGCTGTAAGCGATCAATCGCGCGGCCCATGGCTTTGGTTCGCGCAATACCGCGCGCATCTAAAATTTCGTCAAGTCGCATAAGCGCTTCGAGCGATTTAAGCGCGGCTTCGGGTGAGCGCGTGATATGCCCACCGTCTGGCAGGATTTGCACTTCAATCTCGTCGTCTAGCCAATCAAGCCCGCGGTCAAGATAACCTTCAGATTTATCCGCAAGACGCGCCCCCCCCATGGCGAGCGTCAACGCCGCTATAAGGCGCGGCAATCCAGGCTCCGTGCGCGGATAGTTTTTACGCAGATATTTCATCTGGCGAAGGGTCACGCCGCGCCGCGCCGCGCCTGAGTCACCACCGCTATCAATTGACAGAAGCGGCGCCCAAAGCACGAGCCAGTTATATAGTCGCGTCGTTAAAATGCTGAGGTCCCACGCAAATTCATTATACTGGCCGTAAACCGCGCTCCACCCATCGACAAGAAAACGCGCCCGCACTTCAGCAGTCGGCTGCTTCACACTCGCAATATCTTCGAGCCAATCAAAGCTGTGCAGCCATCGGGCAAAGCGTTCAGACGGGCTCGGCACTGTCCATGGGTCGCCTTGCATGCCGACGTTAAGCTGCTGCTTGGCGTGATGAAACCCACCGCTTATGAGGGTCTCACCCACGGCTTTGTCACCGAAGAATAGTTTGGGTTTAACATCAGAAAAAGGCGCAGGCCGCATGACCCGCATGGAGACGGAGCGCGTCGGAGAGGACAAGGTCTCGCCCACGGCACGTTTGGCCCGACCCGCCGCAGCGTTGACCACGCGTGTAAACGGGACACGGCTCATAGACGTTTAAGCCGCCTTGATTTGGCTGACAGGGCCGCGAAGGGCGGCGATATTTTCAGACAAACTTCCCGCCCCTTTAAACACGGCACTCCCCGCAACGAGCGCCGTTGCGCCTGCGCGGATGCAGTCTTTAGAGGTCTGCGGATTTACGCCGCCGTCCACTTCAAGAATAATATCGTGGGATTGCTGCTCACACATACGGCGCAGTTCTGAGATCTTAGCCAACTGACTTGGGATAAATTTCTGCCCGCCATAGCCTGGGTTCACACTCATCACGAGGATCATATCGACGCAGTCCATCACGTGGTCAAGCACGCGAGGCGACGTCGCAGGGTTAAGTGCGACACCCGCTTTCAACCCGCGTTTACGGATGGCTTGCAGCGTACGGTGAAGGTGTGGCCCCGCGTCAGGGTGAACAGTAATAATATCGCTGCCTGCATCGGCGAACGCATCAATCAGCAGATCAGCGGGCGTAATCATCAGGTGGACATCAAAAGGCAATTTGGAATGCGGCCGCAGCGCTTTCACCACATCAGGGCCAATCGTGATAGTCGGCACATAATGCCCGTCCATCACATCCACATGAATCATGTCCGCTCCTGCCGCGTCGACAGCGCGAACATCCGCACCCAGATTAGCAAAATCAGCAGAGAGAATAGACGGCGAAATCAGTACATTTTGGGTCATGCAAGCTGTCTATCAGCGAAGCGGTTTTGAGGCAAGTTTGTTGGTAGCTGTAGCTCTTTTAAAGAACTTCATGCACAATGATAAAAACACCCACACCTACCGCGCTCATGAGCCCGCTAAAAGCTGGGCTTTTTTCATGGGCTTCTGGAAGCATAGCTTCACTTACCATAGCAAGAAGAATACCCGCAGCAAAGGCTTCGACCCATGGCTTCACACCGTCATCCATTGTGCCAAGTAAAGAAAAACTTAGCATAGTCGTAAGTATGACTAAGATAGCCAGTCCAGTCCAAAGCATCATGATTTGGTTGAAAGACCGACCAGAGGCCTTCAGACCTGAGGTGCTAGAAATTGACTGCGCTATATTTCCAAGTCCTAGTGCGACAACAAGCGGCAAGGCGCTCGCGCTGCCTGTTAACGTCACGCCCAAAACGAGAGCCTCAGGAAACGCGTCTAAGACTGTCCCTAATGCGATAGACAGGCCGCTACTCTCGCCTTCATTATCATCCATCTCTGACTTACAATCCGCACATCTTTTGCGGTGTTTTGCACCCAGTTTAGACAGTAAAAAATTCGCGCCGCTAAAGACAGTCGCGGCAATGAGTATCATGGAAACGGTCTGATAGACCTCTATATGCTTCAAAGAGGCGTGGACGAGATCAAGGAGGGCTGCCGCAATAAGCAGCCCTGCACCAATCGACATGAAAGCGGACGTAAATTTGTGCCCAAGGTTTATCTTAAGCGCCGCTAAAGCTCCTATTGGAAAGCAACAAGCTATAATCACGCCATAAATGAGGGCATCCACTAGAGTGTTCACACGCTAAACAATTGCATTTAGGACTCCTGTCAATCTTTGCCCACATCCTCTGGCCATAATTGCTTCCACAAAGCCTGCAAGATTACAAATCACTTTCACGCAATGCCTATCAACCTCAACTCATTAAACTTTCAAGCGCTTGCGCCACTGATAATTTGTCATAGGGCTTTTGTATGACGGGTACGCCTTCAAACCTTTTGGTCACCTCTGTAGCGTCGCCATATCCTGTCGCGAAAGCGAATGGAATATTTTTTTCTTGGAGTTTTATCGCAACGGGTTCACTCGTCTCTGCGCCCAAATTAACATCCAGAAGCGCGAAGGTGAAATCTGTTTTCTCAATCACACGCAGTGCCTCTTGAGCATTTGACATGACCGTGACCGCAGACGCGCCAAGCTCCATTGCCATATCTTCGGCGTCCATAGCGATGATAACGTTATCTTCGACAATCAAAACATGTCCCGATAGGCTGAAGCCGCTCGCTATTTTAGGCGATACAATTTGCATGGACGGCGTGTCTTTCGCGTCACCATACTCAGATATGAAAGAGGACGGAATAGTGAAAACGGCTTCAAGGCCCGACATTTTATAAGACACATCTGCCGTCCCTTTGAGTTCAAAGGGGATTGAGCGCTCTATAATTGTCGTCCCAAAACCTTTACGTGTCGGACGCGCCTGAATCGGGGGACCGCCCTTTTCATGCCATTTAATTTCAAGCGTGTCGTCGGCAAGGCGCTTGAACGTCACATCAATATGACCCGTGGAGTCGCATAGCGCGCCGTATTTCATGGAATTCGTCATCAATTCATGGATAACGAGCGAGAGCGTCGTGTAAGCGGGCGGCGTGATCATCGCATCAAGACCCGTAAGTTTCACCCGTGACTTCTTTTGATCGAGATAGGCTTTGGCCTCTGTCTGGATGAGATCATAGACGGAGGCAGGCCCCCAATTTTCTTTGGTAATTTGGTCATGCGCCTGTGCCAAAGCATGAATGCGTCCGCCGACAATTTCGGTAAACTCTGAGATAGACTTTGCATCGTCCTTACTCTGATTAATCAAACCCTTAATCAGATTAAGGACATTACGCACACGGTGATTTAACTCCGCAATCAGAATTTCTTGACTTTCCTGCGCCTTTGCCCGCTCTCTCAGCGACGCATCTGACAGACGCAAGACGACTTCAAGCAATGTAATTCTAAGCGATTCTGCGGCGCGGCGTTCGCCCGCTGTCCAAGGCGCGCTGCTATGGCGCACAATCTCTTTCCACGTATCAAAACTTTTACGCGGCGTGAGACGCGCGCCGTACTTTCCGACGGTCACAGGCTTATCTGGATTGCCGGCCCAATTCACCGTACTGGCAATTTCGCGGCGGCATAAAACGATGTAGTCGCGCGGCGTGCGCGAGACAGGCAGCACCAGAATGCCCGCCGTGCGGTCTACAAACGCTTCGGCTTTAGGGTATGAGGCGACCAAGTTTTTATTGTCGTAAATCCGGCTTGCTGCCGTGGTATTGAGAAAGCGCACCATGTCTGCAAACTCTTCGCGCGACGGCGTATGACCCCTAGAGGTGAAGGTGTCGTTTATCCATCCTATGGCACCATCAAACGGGATAACTTCGCTTATGCCGTCCAAGACTTGATCAAGACTGTCAGAAATCGTCGCACCCTCTGCGAGTTGAGACATGAGCTTGTCATGAAGCTGTTGGGCTTGCTCTCGCTCGCGCCGCTCCTCATCGGTTTCATGCTGATCAAGCACAAAAGCAAAAAGCTGTCCGAAAAGTTCTGCGGCGGAACGTATGTCAAACGGCAGATCTTTAGCCGTGTCGTTGTGACAGGCAAAGAGACCCCAAAGCTCTCCGCGTTTTAGAATGGAAATAGACATAGAGGCGCCGACGCCCATATTTGTGAGATATTCTAAATGGATAGGCGAGACAGCACGCGTTGTACTCATCGTTAAATCAAGTGGCTCACCTTCTGGATTTGTCGCAGGAATGATGTCGACCCCATAATCTGATACATCGGCGATAATGCGTAAGAGGCTGCGCTTATACATAGCGCGCGCTTGTTTTGGGATATCAGAGGCCGGATACCGCAATCCCTTAAAACTCTCGCGTTTACCACTGAGCGATTCCGCCACCACCGTGCCTGATCCATTTTCGCCGAATTTATAGACCATGACACGGTCAAATCCTGTCAGGGCGCGGAGTTGACGGGCCGCTATGTCACATAATTTATCAACGGACTTAGCTTTGCTGATGCGCTCCATCATCGGCCGCACATAAGAGGAGTGATCTGAGCGCGTGCTCACCACATGGCGTTCAATCTCTATCACAAACAAACGGCCAGACAGGTGAACTGCGACGTCAAACAGAGCATCAGAATCAATGAGCTTTATGCCGAATATGCGCTCAATAGAATCTGGCGTTCCCAAGAGCTGCAAGCGCGACCTGATCTCGTGCACAGCCTCTGCGCGAATAATCTCAATCACAGGCAGGCCAATCGCGTCCGCCGCTGCGACCTCTACAAACTCCGCGAGGTTCGCAGAAGCGTGGTTTATGATCCAATCTGGCGAGATTGCGAGTAAGGCCCCATATGCCTGCACCCGCCCCAGAATATGAATGGGCTCGCGATCACAATTTGTAAGATCAACTGGCTCGTCGAGACGATCGGCCGTCTTAGTATTTTGAGTTTTTGATTTATTCGTCATGGGGTTAAGCTTTAACGTCCTTATGGGCCGCCTCAAACACTGAAAAACAGTAATTCGCGGAGGCGATGATATGCTCAGTTTCCTCTGAAGAAAACTCATGGCTATCTAGATAGGCTAAAAAACGCGTCCAGATATCATTATTTTTAGCGTGCGTAACAAATCGGTCTGCCCGTTTAACAAGAGGGTCATGTGACGTGTCCCACTGTTTATAGAGTAGCTTACTTCCTAACGAACTTCCCGCCATAACATAGATTAAGCCCAGAGGATGTTGCGGCGACATGTCAGGCGGTTGCGACCAATTCGGCAGAGGCGCGCCGAGGGCTGATAAGTCCTTTGACAAATCCTCTAGGCGCTCTGCTTCGTCGCGCAACTCGTCCAGTCCAGATAAGAGTTTTGTCAGATGCTGACGTGCGAGGTAGTGAATCTTCAGATACGAAGTCAATCCGCTGAGTTGCGATAGATCATAGACAATCAAAGCCTTATCTAATTTTGAGTGGGCCTCAGATGTTCTGTCCCGTAACGTTACTCTGAGCGCATTCATTCGCAAAACTTAAGGCATTAGAGGATTTAGGCAATAGCTTTAAATCATGCGGCACCCAAACAAAAACCCGCCCAAGTCACCTTGAGCGGGTTTCGTTATTCAAATCTCAGCGAAGAGACTACTTCCGGATTGGGAGGTAGCTATTGGCTGTGTAGCTGCCGTCTGATGTGTAACCGCCATATGTCGATGTCGACGTTGTCGCGTCACCAGAGTAGATTGTTGCTGTACCACCTGCATATGATGAGACGCTGCCGCCTTGCATACATGTGCCGTCAGATTGCGCTGTCGTCCCTGCTGGGCAGTTTGCTGGGGCTGATGTGCTGCCATACGAGCTAGCTGATGAGTAGCTAGAGCCGCTTGAGTAGCTTGTTGATGAACCGAAGCTAGAGCCTGTCTGCATGCAAGAGCCATCAGACTGCTTTGATGTGCCTGCGGGGCAAGGGACTGTTTCGCCGCCATATGAAGACGTGCTGCTGTAAGTCGTGGCGGATGAGTAGCTTGGCGTGCTGCTATAGCTTGACTGCATGCACGTACCGTCAGACTGCATTGTCGTGCCTGCCGGGCAATCCGCAGCTTGAGCCATTGGCGCAGAATATGACTGCGTTGAGTAGCTTTGAGCGTAAGAGGTTGTTGGCGCTTGATAAGTCTGAACAGACTGTTGCGGCGCACAAGTACCCATTGTGGCACAATCGACATAAACAACACCTGGCGAGACAGGCATAGACTGCTGATAGCCGTAAGGCTGCGTTTGGACACAGTTATTACCCATAGACGCACCGCATGTTCCGCCGTAGCGTGACACTGTTGGCGCCGTTTGCATATGCTGGCCACCATGGGCTGCACCGTAGCGACCGCCCGTTGCGCCTGCGTATGCGCCTTGCGCACAGGCCGCTGAGCTACACTGGCCGCCGCTTTCATAGTCATAAACAGACGGTCCGCCGTAGCGTGAGCTGTTATTGCCCGCATAAGCGGTCAGAGTAAGACCTGCGGTTGCCACCATGGCAAAGGCCGATTTAATAATAATATTGTTCGCGCTCATTTTGAGCCTCCCATTTTAAAACACATCCAGCGTTATCTTGCATGTTTTAGACCAGTTTATGATTAACACAGTCTTTACATCAGAAATTTTTCGCACAGACTGCGTCTTATCAGGACGCTTTCCGCACGAGCCGGGCGATAAAGAACCCGTCCATGCCGCCCTCTGAACCCAGATAATGCGGCAAAGACCTCACAAACCCCTCGGATGTTACCACCCCAAGAGCCTGCAATTCAGATGTGTCTAATATCGGATTAAGGCGAAAATCTGTCCGATTTTTTATGAACTGCTTTATTCTAGCCGCCCCCTCATCGGGCTGCAGGCTACAGGTACAGAAAATCAACTGACCGCCAGGCGCGAGGTGATGCGCCGCCGCGAGGAGGAGCTTGTCCTGTAATGAGGCGAGTTTACCTATGTCTGTGTGCGCTTTGTTAAACAACACATCGGGGTGGCGGCGATACGTGCCTGTTGCGGAACATGGCGCGTCGAGCAGGACGGCGTCATATTGCGCCGCGGGTTCGCCGTCATCTGACTTAGGGCGCTGCCATTTGCGCGCGTCGCCTGTCAACACCTCGGCGCTGAGATTTGTGCGCGCGAGGTTTTCATGCACGCGCCCCATGCGCGCCTCTGAAATGTCAAGCGCTGTGACCTGCGCCCCTGCGCTCGCCAGTTGCAGCGTCTTACCACCAGGGGCAGCGCACATATCGAGCACACGCTTTCCGCTCAGCTCAAAATCCTGCATCAGCACTTTGACGGGCAGGCTCGCGGCGATGTCTTGCGCCCACCATTCTCCGTCTTGAAAACCTTCTAACGCTGTCACGTCACCAATTTTGTCAAGTCGTACCGTCCCTGTGGGTAGAACCTTCCCCCCGAGTTTTTTCGCCCACCCTTGCGGGTCGGATTTCACCGATAAATCAAGCGGCGGGTCTTTGATAAGCTGTAATGACATTTTGCGCACATCGACGCGGCCATATGCTTTCTCCCAACTATTGGTGAGCCAGCGCGGAAAATTCGCAGACGGGGCCGTCGCGCCCGCTTTTGCTTTGCCTTCTTCCGCGACACGGCGCAGCACAGCATTACAAAGCCCCGCAAAGCCGCGTGTGGCGGCATTAGATTTGAGCACATTTACCGCCTCACTCACGGCGGCGTGCGGGCCCGTGTCTAGGAATAGCATCTGCGCCACGGCCGTCTCAAGCACTGCCATAACAAAGACGGGGGGCTTGGATTTCAACATCGGTTTCAGCACTGCCCCAATCTGTCCCCAACGCCGAAAAGTTGTCGCCGCAATCAAGCGCGCAAAGGCACGGTCGCGAGGATCAAGGTCATTATAGCCGGGTTGAAGCTCAAAAGCATTTTCCAGCATAATCTTATCGCGCAGCACAAGCTGCACAGCCCTCGCTGCAAAGAGACGCGTTTTCGTCGGGTCAGGCAGACGGCGCATGGCCAGTTCCGCATCACGCTCGTTAAAGTCCCGCGGCCCTCTCTCATCAGAGCTCTTATGTGGACCCTTATAATTTGGACGCGGACGCGATTTAAAGCCCGTGGCGTGAGAGTCTCCCCTGCCCTGCGCGCGCGCCTTCGTTTTATCAAAGAACCGCTTATTAGAAGGGCGTTTAGGGGTATCAGTCATGTCGGACCTGTTGGTAATGTGCTTCGGAAATGCCGCGCATAACAGAGCTATAATACAAACGAAAGGGTCTCATCTATCTATTGATAAGAGTGGTTTGCTACATCCCTGCCGACACTAAGAGGTCTTGACTACCATTTTTGGCGCAGGCGCATCCAATC
>CALLME010000241.1 GCA_938007945.1 uncultured Caulobacterales bacterium | reverse complement strand
CTCGCATTTATAGTCACTCGCGCTGTGACCTGACGGGACGGATTGCGTTTTCAACAGCACGCGTTCGCGCGTGTCCATGTGATAGTCAAAAATCTGACGCGGGGTGGTGGGCGAGCTATAGGTGAAGCGCAGCCACGGTGTATCGAATTCATATCCGCCGACAAGGCCGAGACCGTAAGCGTCTTCTTCAAAGGCAATTTCATGCTGCTCGCCACTACGCAAATCCATGATGCGAATAATCGGCAGCGCATTTTCACGCACAAGCCATACGAGATGGTGGGCGTAAGTTTCTGCACCGAGGATGAGCGAGCCTGTCGTATGTGGAATGAAGCTCTCCCAATTCTCCGCGCTCGGCGCGTTGTCCTTGGTTCGCATGATCTGAAAGTCTGTCGCGCCCGCATTGGTGAGGATGTAAAGATCATCGCCGCTTTCATGCAGGCTATATTCGCGGCCTTCTTCGCGCGGGGAGACGCGGTGCAGTTCGCTATCGGGCGCATCGGCGCGGAGGCGGTGTTCCTCGGATGTCACGTGGTTGTTGGCGGTCACTTCAAGATAGCGACCGCTTTCGCTTTCGCTGAGCGAGACGAAAAAGCCGGGGTCTGCTTCTTTGTAGATGAGGCGCGGGGTGGCCTCGCCGTCATGCACGTTCTTCGAGAAGACCGCATAGGGGCGTTGGTTCTCGTCGCGCTCGACCCAGAAAAGCGTGCGCGAATCCGCGGCCCATTGCACGCCACCTGCGCAGCTTGTGATACCCGTGGTACGGCTTTCGCCTGTTGTGACGTCTCGCAGGAAAATTTCGTAAGTCTCGGATCCGTTGCGGTCGACAGTATAGGCGAGCCAATTGTGATCGCGGCTATGCTCAACCGCGCCGAGGCTGAAGTAATCGCCTTCAACTTCGCCCGCTATAGCGTCTGCGTCGAGAAGGACCGTTTCCTCGCCGACTACTTTGCGCGCGTCGCTATCAAATGACTTGCGACCATAGAGCCCGTGTTGGTCGCCTTTACGGAAGCGGTGATAATAGGCGTAAGGCCCGTCGGGGGCAGGGACAGAGGCTTCTTCGGGCTCAATGCGACCTTTCATTTCCTCAAAAATAGCGTCAGTGAGTGGGGCAAGGTCAGCGGTGACCGCGTCGTGATACTCGCCCTCCGCTTTGAGGTGCGCGCCGATATCAGCGGCGAGCGTATCTGGTGCGCTCATCACGGCTTGCCAGTTCGGGTCTTTAAGCCAAAAATAATCATCCATACGTGTGCGGCTGTGCTGCGTGATTTTGTGTGGGCGTTTCTCAGCAAAAGGTGGGGTGATGGAAGCGTTAAGCATGGGGGTCATAAGAGGTCCAAACGGTATAATTTAACCTTAGGTAAGTCATCTATTTTACGGCGCAACCCTCAAGCCAGTTTAATCGCCAAAAGGGTAAAAATTAACCGACCATAAAGGGGTCAGTTTTATAGTTAAGGCTTAATTTAGGGACACATAAATGCAAACTCACAACGCATCCCCGCGAATGCCCGCGCAAAAGATACAACAACCGGCTCGCGCCGCCGTACCTCTAACGCCCCCGCCGCACGTTCAGCCGACTCAAACGGCTGTCTCTGCGCCTGTTCCCCCCGCGCCCCGGCAGCCCTATGCACCGCCTGCGCAATCAGCGTCTGTGCCTTATAATCCCAATCCTCAAGCGCCGCCTATGCCCGCCGCGCCAGTCGCACGCCATGCACCCATAGAGACGACGGCCTTAGACGTATTAAGAGCCACCGCCGATGAAGATAGCGCCGCAGATATCAGACGGTCTCTGGCTAAACGCCTCTCTGACGTGATTTGTATTCCAAGTAGCCAACTCGCGCCGCAAGAACGCCATATGGCAGGGGACGTGCTCGTGGAGCTCCTGCGCGACGCCGATATCGACCTACGCGAGAGTGTTGCCAAACGTCTCGTCATGCTCAATGAAGCCCCGCGCACAATTCTGGTCATTCTGGCCAAAGACGATATTCGTGTGGCGCGCCATGTCCTCGAGAAGAGTAAAAGCCTCACCGATTCTGACCTTATTCAGATAATTAAAAAGGTGTCGTCAGAGCATCGACTCATGATTGCGCAGCGTCGTGTAATTTCAGACGCCGTGAGCGACGCCATCGCGCAATTCCTCGAAGAAGACGTGGTCATCACATTGCTTAAGAATAAAGGCGCGTCATTCTCAGAAACTGCTCTGCAACGCATTTTGACTGTTTCGCGTCAGAACAAAGTTTTTATCAAATGGCTTGTGAAGCGCGAAGAGCTTCGTCCGTCACATGGCTTGACGATGTTTTGGTGGGCGGGCGCCGATGACCGTAAGAAAATACTCAACCGCTTTGGCGTGACGCGGAATGTTTTGCAGGATAGCTGCCAAGACCTCTACCCCCGCGCGGCGAAAGATGGATGGTCCGATGCAGGTGTGCGCAAAGCACTACAATTTATTGAGCGTCGCCAACGCAACCGCGCGGCCATTGACCGCTCTGAATACGGCTCTCTTGAAGCGGCGATTGACCTCGCGGAAAAAGACGGCATTAGCCGTAATCTTACGGAAGAAATATCTTACATGGCTGGGGTGAAGCCCGCCACAGGTGCGCAAATCCTGACAGATCGCGGCGGCGAAGGACTTGCGATTTTGTGCAAAGCGCCCGGACTTAAGCGTCAGCATGTTGAAAAAATTTGGCGTGCCCTGCGCCGCCCTGTCCTTGATGTAGACGGCAATATGCATGAGGATTTGGCGCGCGTTATGCGCACTTATGATTCTATTTCAACGGACAAAGCGCAAACCGTGCTGCGTTATTGGAATTGGTCGCTTACCTCATCGCTCAATGCCGAAGTTCTGCGTCATATTCGTGACGGTGTGATTCCGAAGGAAGAAGATTTTGGCGCAGCCGCGATTACAGCCGCGCTCGTCTTTGGCAATCGCAATACGACTTAGAGAGTCTTCTGCCTGAGTCTAGCTGCAGCGAAACACTCCACAAAAATCGTGCATTATCAGGGCGAAATCCCTTTAACTTCGCACATCTTGCGTCTAAACCCTTATGACGCATGAGAGACTCGTACGCCTATTATAATGGCGGCGCGTCATTCATAGGTGGAGGTTTTTGTGTTTCGTTATGGCTTCATACTCGCTGTCGCAATGGCAGTTTTTTGGCTGGCGATGTCAGGTTATTTCAAGCCTATGCTTCTGATTCTGGGTGTGATTTCTGTCGTGATGACGCTTTGGATGTGCGCGCGCATGAAAATTCTCGATGAGGAGACGGCCCCTTATCTCTATGTCCCCTTAACGTTGAGTTATTTCATTTGGCTCGGCAAAGAGATTTACAAAGCCAATATCGCGGTTGTTCGCGCGGTCATGAGTCCTGAGATGAAAATCTCGCCGTCTATGGTGCGGGTGCCTATTGCGGGCAAAGATGATATGAGCGCGACTATGTTTGCCAACTCTATTACGTTGACACCCGGTACAGTCAGTATCGATATTGATGAAGACAGCATTCTTGTGCATGCGCTTCTCTCAGAGATGGCCGTGGCAGAAGACTTTATTGAAATGGGCGACAGATCGGGGTTTGCCGTGGGGGAGCGCTCTTAATGCTGAGCCTTACAACATCACTCGTTTTCGCCGCCGCTGAGGCCAGTTCTACTGTGCAAGCCGTAAGCCGTGTGAAATTTAGCGACCTTATTAATATGAGCCATTTCAACTTGGCTGTGGCGTTTGCACTTCTTGTCAGTATGGCGCTGTTGATAGGACGTCTTCTCGGCGGGCCGACCCTTTATGATCGCCTGCTTGCGGTGAACTCATTTGGGACAAAAACTGTATTGTTTTTATGTGTGTTTTGCTTCGTTATCGGGCGACCTGACGGGCTTGATATTGCTATTCTATATGCGTTGATGAACTTTATCGCGACCATCGCCGTGTTGAAGTTTTTCAGCTACCGCGCGCTTGGTGTGTCCATTCATGAGGGTGTATTTCAGACAGAGGAGGGCGAGCGATGATCCTTCTTAGCCTCATTTCACCAGAATTAATTATGGCGGGACGTGAAGCTGTGACGGCAACCTCCACCATGGATATTGACTGGCCAATGGTCGGCGCGTGGTTGCGTGCGGCACTTGCGGCCAGCTCCATTTTAATGGGTCTGTTTTTTGTTTTTGCGGGCACAATCGGAGTATTGCGCTTGCCCGATTTCTACACGCGTATACACGCTGCTGGGATGACCGACACGCTCGGTGCGGAAATGGTGCTGCTCGGTTTAATGATACAGTCGGGCTTTACGCAAACGACTTTAAAACTGTTGATGCTGTCATTTTTCCTTTTGCTGACAAGCCCGACCGCCACTCACGCTGTCGCCCATGCCGCGCACCGCGCAGGGCTAAAGCCAAAACTCGGGGACTATAGAGCTAAATCAATTGACGAAATTCGAGCTAAAGCCGCAAAGCGAGGCGCGTCATGATACCTTCAGTTCTCATTCTTGATATAACCTTGATGGCGATGCTTGTCGTGGTGGCGGTGTCCATCGTGCGTATGCGGTCACTCTTTGCGATTGTCATGTTGCAAGGCGTTTACAGCTTAGTGTCTGCGGCGTGGTTTGTCTCCCTTGATGCGGTGGATGTTGCCTTTACCGAAGCGGCCGTAGGCGCAGGCGTGTCGACGATTTTGATGCTGTCCGCGATGTTGCTTGCCGATCGTCAGAGTAAACCGCTTGAGATGCACCGCCAAGTTGGTCCGCTTCTTGTCGTGATTGTGACAGGTATAGCCCTGTTCTACGCTATTCCAGATATGCCTGCTTTTGGTGATGCAAACTCTCCTGCAAACTCGTATGTCGGCATGGATTATATTGACCGCACAACAGATGAAATTCACATTCCAAATGTCGTGACAGCAGTTTTGGCGAGTTATCGTGGGTTTGATACTTTCGGTGAGGTTGTTGTGGTATTTGCCGCTGGTTTGGGCGTAATGTTGCTGCTCGGACTGAACGGCAATGCGGGCAAATGGCGCGCGCGTCCAAACGGTATCAGCGTTTGCTCTCATGCACTACCAAGCGCGCAAGCTGCGAGAGGCGAGTCTGTGGCGAGCCTCGCCAACAAACGCAAAACGGAAAAAGCGGCGGTGGAAGCGGCCAAAGATGCGGGGGGCCAGTCATGAACCCTCATGTGATATTACGCGTTGTCGCAAAATTTCTGATTCCGCTCATCGTTATGTTTGCCTTTTACGTGCAATTCCACGGCGATTATGGGCCTGGTGGCGGGTTCCAAGCGGGCGTGATTTTGGCAGCGGCTGTTATACTTTATGCGCTTATTTTCGGACTGGATGCGGCGAAAAAAGCGGTCCCGCCCGCCATTGTGCGTATTGGTATGTCCTTGGGTGTCCTCTTTTATGGTGGGACGGGCGTGGTGACATGGCTTTTGGGCGCGAATTACCTTGAATACGGTGTTCTTGCGAGTGACCCTGCCGACGGCCAACATTATGGTATTTTGGCTGTTGAGCTTGGTGTGCTCTTTTCGGTCGCAAGTGTTATGGTCGCAATCTTTTATGCATTTGGCTCACGTCAACCTGATTTGTCGGATGAGGATTGGTAATGCCTGATCTGATTTTCACCCATTTTAACTACGCCGTTGTCATCGTGCTGATGATGGTCGGGTTGTATACAATTTTTGCGACGCAGAATTTGATTAAAAAGCTCGTCGGATTGTCTGTGTTCCAGACATCGGTGTTCCTGCTTTATATCACTATTTCCAAAGTTGAGGGCGGTCAGCCCCCTATCATTGTCAAAAGCTATGGCGGTGGAGACCACGCGTCTCTCACTGAAACAGTGCAGGTCGCGAGTGCGGCGCCTGTCGGGACCCATGGCGGAAGTTACGGGCCAGAGGTGCTCTATTCTAATCCGCTGCCACATGTGTTAATCCTGACCGCGATTGTGGTCGGAGTGGCAACTTTGGCGATTGGTCTCGCACTTGTTGTGCGTATTCGCGAAGTGTACGGCACGATTGAAAAAGACGAGATTGATAAGCTCGATTACCGTTTCAATCTTGAGGGGACGGACGGCTAATGGATTTGCTTTCTTTTTTCCCTGAATGGGTTTTGACCCACGGAGCAGCACTGCTCGTTGTGCTGCCGCTTCTATTGGGCGCGGCCTTGGCCGTTGTGCCGTCCGAGAACGCGGCGTGGGCGATTTCTCTCATTGTCGCGATATTATGCAGTCTCATTGCCTTTGCCCTTTGCGTGCAGACATTTGGCGGAGAGAGCCTGACCTATGCTATGGGCGGATGGGATCCGCCGCACGGTATTGCTTATGTGATTGACAGTTTGTCAGCACCTGTTTTGTTCCTTATTTCACTTATGGCGGTGCTATGTTTGCTCTACGCGCTGCCGTCTGTGCGCGCCGAAGTCGAGCCGAAGAAACGTGCGCCGTTTTATGCGGCTTTCTTGACGTGTCTTGCGGGTCTGTTGGGTATGGTGACGACGGGCGATGCGTTTAACGTTTTTGTCTTCCTCGAAGTTAGTTCAATCTCGACTTATGTCCTCGTCGGGATGGGCGCGAGCCGTGACCGCCGTGCGCTCAACGCCTCATTTAATTATCTCATTTTAGGTTCAATCGGCGCGACGTTCTTTGTCGTCGGGCTTGGCTTTCTTTACATGGAAACGGGCACGCTCAACATGGCGGATATGGCGCGGATATTGCGCGATCTTGACGGCGGGTCACGCGTGGCGCAGGTCGCTTTTGCGTTCATTATTATCGGTCTGGGACTAAAGCTCGCGATGTTCCCGCTGCACGTTTGGTTGCCGGGGGCTTACGCACACAGCCCGAGTTTTGTAACCGCATTTCTTGCGTCTACTGCAACGAAAGCGGCGCTCTATTTGCTACTACGCTTTACCTTCACCGTTTATGATTTTGAGTTTAATTATGTGAACTCATCAGTCATGTTTTTGCTTGTCGGATTTGGTATCGCTGGGATGGTCTTTGCCTCTCTTCAAGCGATTTTTCAGACAGACGCACGGCGCACTTTGGCCTTCTCGTCAGTCGCGCAAGTGGGATATATGCTGCTCGGTATTGGGCTTGGCACAGCGGCTGGTGCGGCGGCGGGCTATCTGCACCTGATTAATCACGCGGTCATCAAAGGTGCGCTGTTCATTTGCCTTGGCGCAATGTGGTACCGTTTTGGTATTACGCGCATTGCTGATTTCAGAGGCTTGTCTAAGACCATGCCGTGGACGATGGGCGCATTTACAATTTCTGCGCTGTCACTCATCGGTGTGCCGTTCACGGCAGGGTTTGTGTCCAAATATAAACTCGCCGCCGCCGTGGCAGGCGAAGGCTGGTGGTGGGCTGTCGGCGTCATCGTCGTAAGCTCAATCCTCGCCATTATCTATATGGGGAATATTCTCAAAGAAGCTTATTTTAGGGAGCCACCAATTGTGAACGGCGAAGTTGTGGCGCGTAATGAAGCTCCGCTAATGATGCTCATCCCGATGTGGGCCTTGGCGCTCGCGTCGATTTCTATTGGTCTTAATTCCGACGTCATTGTTGCCACGGCTAATAATGCGGCAGAGCTTCTCTTCCCCCTCGCGGATGCTTTACCGGGAGGTATCTTCCAATGATGTATACCGCTGAACTTGCGCTCGCACTGCTCCTGATTATTCCGCTCGCCGCAGCAGGGCTGATTTACCTTGTCCGCAAAATGCCAAATGTGCGCGAAGCTGTGACATTGATTGCAGGTGTTTTGCTCCTGATTAACGTTATCAATCTTATTGTCGTCGTCGCAGGCGGTGCGCGACCTGAGCTGCACCTTGGGACTTTTGCAGGCCGCTTTGATGTGAAATTCGTGCTTGAACCTTTGGGCGCGACATTCGCCGCTATCGCGAGTTCGCTATGGATACTCAATTCAATTTATTCGCTTGGCTATATGCGTGGCAATAATGAGAAAAACCAATCGCGCTTTTACGGTTTTGTAGCCATCGCCATTGCCTCAGCTATGGGTATCGCAGCGGCGGGCAACCTCATTACACTGTTCATTTTCTATGAGGCGTTGACGCTCTCCACATTCCCGCTTGTGACACATAAAGGCGATAAAAAAGCCCTGCGCGGCGGCACGATTTACGGGATGATTTTGATGGGCACGTCACTTGCGCTTTTCCTGCCCGCCATTATCGGTACGCAAGTCATTGCCGGCACAACGGACTTCCAAGTTGGCGGTATTTTCCCCGAAGGCACAAGCCTGCTTGCGACCTCTATCCTGCTTCTACTATTTGCTTTTGGTATTGGTAAAGCGGCGTTAATGCCGACCCATCCGTGGCTACCCAATGCGATGGTTGCCCCGACGCCCGTCTCTGCGCTTCTTCATGCTGTTGCTGTGGTGAAGGCGGGTGTGTTCTCTATGCTTAAAATCATTACATTCACTTTTGGACCCGCCGTGACGGCGGCGACACCTGCCTCGACATTCCTGTCTTGGCTCGCGGCATTTTCTATTATAATGGCGTCTATCATAGCGCTGCGACAAGATAATCTTAAAGCGCGTCTTGCTTATTCGACTGTTTCGCAACTCTCCTATATCACGCTCGGTGCTATGCTCGCGGCACCTCTCGCCATCATTGGCGGCGGCTTACAAATTGTCATGCATGCCTGGGGTAAGATTACGCTGTTCATGTGTGCGGGTGCAATTTATACAGTGGCGCACCGCGCGGAGATTTCTAAACTTGACGGGTTAGGGCGCTCAATGCCGTGGGTGTTTGGCGCGTTCTTAATCGGTGCGTTTTCCATTATTGGTATCCCGCCCATGGGTGGCTCTTGGCCGAAGTTTTTCCTTATGGCTGGTGCGCTTGATAGTGGGAAGTCCATTCTTCTCGCGGCCTTGATTGCGTCATCCGTGCTCAACGTCATTTACCTCGTGCCGATTGCCGCGCGTGGCTTCTTGAAGCCCCCCGCTGATCCTGAAGGTGACGCCAAAATCAAAGCCCTTCGCGCGCAGCATAAATGGGTTATTATACCGCCAGTGCTGACAGCGTTTGGCGCGTTTATGCTCTTCTTCTTTGCGGGTCCAATCGCCGATTTCTTGACACCCATTCTACCGACGGGAGGGATGT
>CALLME010000240.1 GCA_938007945.1 uncultured Caulobacterales bacterium | reverse complement strand
GTGGACATAAACTTATTGCTGGTCACACGGCTGACCGTGCTTTCATGCATCTCAATCGCGTCAGCCACTTGCTTCAAATTTAGCGGGCGCAGATGATCAATGCCGTAAGCAAAAAAGCCGTCTTGCTGCTTGATGATTTCGGTGCTGACTTTCAAAATCGTGCGCGCCCGTTGGTCGAGCGATTTCACAAGCCAGTTGGCGTTTGCCTGACATTCACTCATGAATGTCTGCGTTTCCTCATCAGAGTCCTTGCTCGCAACTTGCGCAAAATAGCGGTGATTTACAAGCACGCGCGGTAGCGTATCAGAGTTCAATTCGACCGCCCAACCGCCTTGCGCGGTTTCACGGATAAACACATCAGGCTCAACCGCCGCCGCCATATCGCCGCCATAAGCGAGACCAGGTTTGGGCGAGAGTGAACGCAGGCGCGTCACCATCTCCATCAGTTCGTCTTTTTTAACGCCGCAGAGCTTTGTGAGCTTAGACAAATCATGCTTGGCGAGCAGCTCAAGATTATCGACTAGCAAGCTCATCGGCAGATTATACAGCCCTTTATCACGCAATTGCAGGATGAGGCATTCACGTAGGTCACGCGCAAAGACGCCTGTCGGCTCAAATGTCTGCAATGTGGTGAGCACTGACATGACGCGGTTTGTCGAGACACCGAGACGCTCTGCAATGTCTGGGATATCGGCGCGGAGATAGCCGTTCTCATCGACTTGGTCGATAAGGTACGTCCCTATAAGACGCTCTCTCACGTCAGACAAACTCATGGCGAGCTGCGCGTTCAAGTGCTCAGAGAGCGAAATTGCAGCCGCCGTATTTTCCATCGGGTCGTAATCTGAGCTACCATTGAAACTGCCACCTGTGCCAGCTTTGGACCAGTCCACATTACCGCCGACATCTGCCACACTGGCATCTGTATCCATAGCATGAGAAGGCGCGTCGATATCGCTGCTCGCCGCCTGTGGGGCGTCCATAGACACTTCGCGAAAATCTGTATCGGATTTGGTGTCAGCCTCTTCGCCGCGGCGGTTTTCATCACCCGTCCCACGTTCCAGCAAAGGATTACTCTCAAGCTGCTCTTCGACAAAGGCCGCAAGTTCTATATTTGAAAGTTGCAACAGCTTAATCGCCTGCTGCAATTGCGGCGTCATCACAAGTGATTGTGACTGTTTCTGTACTATACGCGGTGCAATCGCCATCGGCTCACCATCCCACTCTATTTCAACCATTCATTCACGGCGCTTTTGCGCTCTTGAATTCTGGGGTTTAAGGCAAAACCTTTAAAATAAGGTTTGCGGCACAGATTTTGCACACAGCACCTTTATGTGGGACGCAATATTCATACTCGCCGCTTTGGTGAGTCCGCTTATTATGCTGGCGTTAGCGGCAGGTTTAGCGGGGCCAGTCATAAAAATTAAAGTCAGGCTAGCTCTGATTGCTGTGGTAATTTTAATCACCACGATGGGCATTATCATCAAAGATATTGTGAAGGGTAAAATCTCTAGCGAAAATACGGAACGAAATCCGTCGGAGTTACGTTGATAAGGTAATAACAACACACCACACGGAGCTTATTATGTTAAATTGGACCCTAACTTTTGTCGTACTCGCTATCATCGCTGCGGTACTTGGTTTCTCGGGCATTGCAGGCGCTGCGGCAGGAATTGCGCAAGTCTTATTTGTTGTGTTTCTTGTACTGCTTGTCGTCAGCTTTATCGCGCGCGCCATTCGCGGACAATCTGTCGTCTAATACGGCGAATAAATAATTCACAAAAACCCGCTAGCTCTGCTAAGCGGGTTTTTCTATGTTAAACGCGCATTCGCATACACAAGTCAAAATTTGCGGCCTGACCCGCGCTCAAGATGTTCAGCAGGCAGTTGGCGTGGGCGCAAGCTATCTGGGTTTTATTGTGGAGGCACCAAGCAAGCGACGGCTCTCTGTTGCTGAGGCCGCCAAAATCTCTGCTCTAGCCAAAGGGCAAGTTCCATGTGTTGCTGTAACTGTTAATCCTGATGACGCGCTACTCACCCAGATCATCGCCAAAATGGCCCCAGACTACATCCAATGCCACGGCGACGAGTCCCCTGCCCGCGTGACTGAAATCTCTCGCAAATTTAAAGTGAAGACGATTAAAGCGGTCGGCATCGCGTCCGAGTCTGACATGAAATCGGCAGAAGAATATGTTGGCGCATGCGATTTTGTTCTTTATGACTCCAAGCCCCCTAAAGGCAGTGATATACAAGGGGGGCACGGCATCGCGATTGATTGGAACCTCATTGCGCGCGCACCTCGCCCCAAAACATTTGCGCTTGCGGGCGGACTTAATGCGGACAATGTGTCCCAGGCCATTACGCAAACTCAGGCCCCTATAGTCGATGTTAGCTCTGGCGTGGAGGCCTCCCCAGGGGTAAAAGACGCGAGTAAAATACACGCCTTTATGGAAGCCATACGAAATGGGTAAAGCTGAGAATATCATAGGTTCAAATTTTTCTGGGCCTGACGAAAGTGGTCGCTTTGGAAATTTTGGTGGACGTTACGTCGCCGAAACGCTGATGCCACCTATCCTTGAGTTGGAAGCTGCCTATGAGGACGCGAAAGCAGACCCCGCCTTCCTCTCCGAACTTGATGAATTTTTCGCGCACTATGTCGGTCGCCCTTCCCCGCTCTATTTCGCCGAACGTCTGACCGAGCACGCGCGCGAAACGTCACCGACAGGCAAAGCGGCCAAGATTTATTTCAAACGTGACGAGCTTAACCACACAGGCGCGCATAAGATTAATAATTGCATGGGTCAAATCCTGCTCGCTAAGCGCATGGGCAAAAAGCGCATTATTGCCGAAACAGGTGCGGGGCAGCATGGCGTGGCCACAGCTACTGTTGCCGCGCGCTTTGG
>CALLME010000239.1 GCA_938007945.1 uncultured Caulobacterales bacterium | reverse complement strand
CATGGTATCGCGTTCGCGATACTTTAGATGCTGCCCGTCTAGTCTCTACACCTTCCTTCAAAACGTTCGTTTTGAAGGCTTGGCTCGGGATTGGCCTTGGCATGTTCATGCCTTTAGCTTTCCCCGAATTTGAGCAGTTCTACTCCCGACATTTCCATCGAGGCACTCAATATTTTCATTTAAGTCTGTCGTGTATACCAATTCCACCACATCCGCACTGAATAAGGTCGTTATCCAATTTTTTCTAAAATATGCAAGCTCTTTATAGCCTATTGGTCTGCATAAATGGGAGTAATTACCTTAGATACTCCTTGGTTGGGTCGCATCATGTTAATTGCCGCTGCATTGATGCGGTTTTTTATGTGCGCGGCGTAGTGCTTTTCAATAATTTCAACGGATGTGCGGCAATTTTTGGCAATCTGATAAATATCAGCGCCCTCCATTAAGCGCATTGAGATATAGGTATGACGAAGGCTATAAAGCGTTCTGCGTTTCCCCTCACGATTATGAAGCAAATTCGTCTCTTCCAGCACTTTGGAAAAGAGACGATTTTGCATCTTCGGAAATACACTGTCAGTGCTTATGGGCGCATTCCGCTCGATAAGACGACGAAAGGGATGAACCGCTCCAGGCATTGATTTGCAATAACCTATGCCTCGCTTTCCGCGCACCTCTATGAGCAGGATTGTCGTGTTTGTGCTGGCATCCTCCACAATAGCAACGTCTCTAAATTCAAGGTTTCGCGCCTCGTCGGGCCGCAATCCCGTATTACCGAGGATTAAAATCAAATCATGCAGTTGTTCATTTGCCCATCTGTGATGCTTGCTTCTGATGTTTTTGCAGCGCTCCCGAGTGCCTGTGTATAGCTTTTTGTATTCTTCGGGTGAAAACCACGGCCTGTGGTCTAGCTTGCCTTTGGTTTTATACGGCTCGCTCATATCTGGCAGGGCGTCCAGCCAGTTGTGCCGTAGTGCCGTTTTTAGCACTTGGCGCAGGGTGACTATTTCTTGGTGCATGGTGCTTCGGGATGGCGGCTTTCCGTTACGCCCGTTCTCACGCCGCCATATGCGGTAGTCTTGAATTGTGCCTGACGTGATGCTTTTGATGCCCTTCTTGCCAAAATAGGGAATAAGGTAGCGATCAAGTCTTTCGCGGTGCAGTTTTACATAGATGGGGCTGCGCTCACCCGCTGTTATTATAGGGTATTCTTTCCAAAATTTCTCGGCGACCGTTCTAAACCGTTTTCCTTTTTCGACTTCACCACGGCGGTGAATGTCGCGCAGTTTTAAATACCAGTCTTCTGCAATATCTTTGGCTCGGCCTAAGCTTTCTTGCTTTGTGGTTGAACGATGTTCTTCGCCGCCAAGACTGGCAGAGCATTGCCACTTGCTGGAATTAGGGCGTCTATATAGTCTAACTTTTCCGCCCAATATCGTGTGTATTGCGGTCATCAATCAGCTCCCATAGCACATTTTCGCGCAAAACCCAAAATGTGTGAGCTATGTGCGAATAAATTTAGAGGCTAATTGCCTTCTAAATTATTGTTATTAATGAATATATGGGTAAGTATAGACTGGTTTTAAGTCTTGCGTGTCTACCAGTTCCACCACGCCCGCACAGCTTGATTCATTTCTAGTAGCGGCGCGCAATATGGCAGGACGGCAGCAGATTGAAAGCGCTTTTTTAAATAAATTCACCTCTATTTTTCATCGGGCGGCTTGACTATGGCGCGTCCCTCCCCGACCACAGTTTTATGAAAATCGCGACTTGGAATATCAACTCTATCAAAGCCCGCATGCATGCGTTGACCGATTGGCTCAACAAAACTGATCCCGATATTGTCTGCTTGCAGGAAATCAAAACTGAGAATGAGGGCTTTCCCTATATGGAGGTCGAAGCCCTCGGATATAACGTCCTAGTTCATGGCCAGAAAAGCTATAACGGCGTTGCGATACTCTCGAAACTTCCTTTTGAAGACACACTCACAGGCCTTCCAGGTGACGAGACGGACCAGCAAGCCCGCTACGCTGAAGCCGTCGTCATGGGCCAACGCGGCCCTGTGCGTGTCGCAAGTATTTATCTGCCAAACGGCAACCCTGCACCTGGGCCGAAGTATGATTATAAGCTCGCGTGGATGAAGCGTTTACGCACTCATGCAGAGAGCCTCCTACCCCATGAAGAGGCCGTTGTGCTGACGGGAGATTACAACGTCATACCCTATGACCAAGATACACATGACCCGATTGGCTGGCGCGGAGACGCCGCCTTTCGCCCCGAAACTCACGCGCAGTGGCAAGCTCTTCTCAATACGGGATATACCGAAGCCTTTGAGCAGATGGACGGACGCGCGGGTCAATATACCTTCTGGGATTATCAGCGCGGCGCGTGGCAAAATGATCATGGCATCCGCATTGATCACCTTTTGCTATCGCCGCAAGCCGCAGATCGCATCACCGACTTCGCAATCGATAAATTCGTCCGTGAGGGGGATAAACCCTCCGACCATGTTCCTGTCATTGGAACATTTGATCTGTGAGTGGTTTAGTCAAAATCCTCATTGGTCTCGGTCTCCTTATCATAATCGCCGTTCTAGGATTTGGCTGGCATCTTAAAGGCATTTATGAAGGCTACACCGCTTCAACTAATCGCGGTACGCCTCTCTATTCCCAACAGGTGCTAGCTGATTACGGACGCCAAATCACCGAAGAGCTCTTAGCGAAAAATGTGGATGTCGCGATAGTGTCCCGCGCAGGACAGCTGCGAAAAAACCTCCCCAAAGGAGTCGCGTATACGCATAGCGCCTTTTTCATGCGTCAATCCGAATTCGATTACATTGTATTCAATCTTTACCATGAGGACGAGAATCGACTTCGCTCCTACCTCAAGACAGATACGCCACGGCATTTCTTGCGACTACTACGCGAAGCTGACGCGGGAATTATTATTCCAGACGCTGCGACGCAGGGCGATCTTATGGATTTCATCGGCTCACCAGACTATGTCGCCATGCACACCAAAGACTATTCCCTCATAAGCAATCCATTTGATTTGCGTTGGCAGAACTGCAACGAATTTATGCTCTACGCGGTCGGAGCGCTGCTTTGGAAAACAACGGACAAAACTGCAGTGCGCGACCGCCTTCAAACAGCGATTAAACCGACAATCTTGAACGTTTCGCCTATCCGTCGGCATTACGGCCCTATAATTGATGAACGTCTTATACTCGCCGATCATGAAGAGCAGGTTATGACGACGACCTCCGCCGATTTGGCTGAACTCCTTCAATCGGAAAATCGGTTGTCTGAAAGCTACCGCCTCGTCTTTAAATAGGCGGGTTAAAACCTTGGCGACAATAGCCCCTTTATGCCGTCGCAAAACATATAGTGCGTGTCGCGCAAATCTTCCTGCAATCGGCTCGGTTTCTTATAATCGCCTTCCATCGTTTTGATTTCTTTTATGAGGAGTTGCATGAGTTCCGTGTAATAGTTATGACGCGCTTTGTCCGCCCCACTCGCGCCGTTGCGCCCAATACGAGATTGCAGTGTTTGCACATCCTCTAACAGCGTAAAAATACTCCCAATTTCATGTAATATCGATCCGCTTGCATCCCTAAAATCATAGGCGGGCACGTCTTTGTTAAAGTTGAAGCGCTCATCAATATCTAGGGCAATATGCACACGCCCACCCAAAAAAGCGAGTTGCACACCGCGCCCAAGAAACGCGTCATTAAAGGCGAGTAGACGTTCTTTAAAATCAGGTGTGATAAGATCGCGCGCCTCGATTTGGTCATCACTAAACACCTCAAATACGCGTTCAAATGTCGGATCAACAAGCCCAACCCGTTTCATGCCGTCCACCCGCTTTGGATTTGCGAGGCGTAAGTCACGGCGAATAATGGTGCGTCCCTGAAACGCAGTCGGATGATTAAGGCTAATAATCGCGCCCTCAAATCCCGCCCGTTTAGGCTCTTCATCATATTTACCCGGCTCAATCTTGTGTGCCGTGACATCTGTCAGCCTGAAATTTTGCGCCCCATAAGCCAAACCTTCAACAGCGCCGCGAAAGTAAAATCCATTGCCACGCGTTACGACCATGCCGTAACCGTTCATCGGTGCGAAAGCGTCTGGTGGACGCGCGGGACTGCTATAAGTCCAGCCGAGCCGATTATGCACCGCGCGTCGCAGCGCCATGACTTCGTCTGCGAATGTAAATTTCTCCAGCAACATTTAACCCTCTGACGGCTGCGGGGCGACTGGTGGCTTTGGCGCGCGCTTTAATTTTACGCCAATCATTCGCGCCCATTCCATAAAAGGCCAAGTTGTCAAAGCGACAAGGTTATGGCCTGGCGTGTGCTCCCCAATACCCGTGGGCATATCAAAGGCTGAATGTGGATTGTAATAGGTCCCAAATATCTTATCCAAAAACGGGAATATCGATGCGAAATTCTTATCATAAGCATCGGGGTGATCGACATGATGCCAGCGGTGAAAGCGCGGCGAGACGAGCAAATAATGCAGCGGCCCGTGATCCCAATCCAAATTCGCATGCACGTAATATTGATGCAGCGCGCGTATGAGGGCGAGACCCGCAATCGCTTCGATGCTTATGCCTAGCCACGTAGAACTTAGGATAAGCGCACTCGCTATCACGATTTGCTCAGCCGGATGCCCGCGTGACCACGTTAAAAAGTTCATATCTGTATCCGAATGATGAACGGCATGAGAGGGCCAAAGCACAGAAGTATGCAGCAAGCGGTGCACCCAATAGAGCGTGAAATCATACATAAATAGTAGGGCGAGTGCCGTAACTGGCCATGGAATATCGTCCCAAAACTCAGAGGAAAGCTGAGGAAAGCCCATGCCGTCATACCAGCCTTGCAAGAGCGGCAGGGCAAAAAAGAACAAACCGCTATAGAGGAATGTGAGCTTAAGGAAAGCGAAATTCACGATGCCACTAATGGCTTTCGACTTGCTCCACTTCGCTGAAACGGCCCCGCGTGAGACAACGCCTAGCAAAATAAAAGCGAGGATCAACGCAGCATGAAACTGCCATTCATTAAGGCTCTGAATAAATTCGAGCATCACTTCCACCCATTTTTTAGTGGTATATGGCAGACCGAGGCTAAAATTCACTTAACAGAGGGCCTTG